>CAZEIY010000405.1:0-4228 GCA_964512375.1 uncultured Rickettsiales bacterium
AGCGTTGTCATCCCAGCTTATGATGCCGGGAGTAGTGTTGCGGACGTGGTGATCCACAAGAACAAGCCTGGAGGGCGAACACATGGTGATCCAACGGTTAAGTCATTTCTTCTTGATTCTCACATTTCTGCTCGGAACAGCCTGTGTAGTCGAAACCGGGGATGATGACGACGCCAGTGGCGATGATGACGACGCCAGTGGCCCGATGGTGCTGACCTTCACCATCAGCAATGGGACGGGCTACGACTTCACCTACTTGAACTGGGGCATCTACATCGGCGAGGAAGGTAGTTATTGGGAGGACTTTGATGGAATGACAGACGGGTTTGGTCCACGACCGGAACGGTCGAGGACACTCCCTACGGCATAGCAATGGACGTCGTCGCCTTTGCGCTCGACACCGACAACGACTGCTACAACTGGATGGATGGAGGCCAAACCTTCAACACCGGAGCCGCCCTCTCGATCGAAGTGGATTTCATTTTCGATGACTGGCTCGGCGCTGGAGTCCCCTGCGAGTGATCTCAAGGGGTGCACTGCGATTACGGATAGTGGTGGCACCGAGGTGCTTGGTAGGGAGGTGTCGGCAAAACGTGTCTGACACGCTCGAGTTCTCAGTGGGGCAGGTCATCCACCCTGTATTGCCTGGCCGGCCCGGTCCCTTCGAGCTTTCCGATGCAGAACAATAGTGACTACCAGATGAAGTTTCACACAGGGAATCGACGGTACTGGGAGCAGGGAGGCCAGTACATGGCCTGTGCCGTGTGTTGTAAGTAAGGAAGCTCAGATAGGGCTACGTGCGGCTGCTCAAGGGCCGGCGACTACGCGCTGTACTGCCAGTAGTTTTGCCTGGGCCTCCTCCCACGAGGGGTCCTCTTTTACGGCGCGGCGCAGTAGTTCCAGCATCTGGCTGTTCGGTACGGGATGTCGCTCGGCGCGCAGCACGAGCGCTTCGGCCCGGAAGCGGGCGTTGGTGTTCTGAGCGGCCTCGAGGGGGAAACCCGCCTCAGCCAGTTGGGCCTCGGCCGGCTTCGAGGTGTGCCAGATCACCAATAGCTGCTTTGCATACTGCTGCTGTGCGAAAGACGAGAAGCTCTCGTTCTTATCGAGCCCACCGCTCGGATCCACATAGCGCAGCCGCGGCTCGGAAGCAGCACCACCAAGCCCCCAGATCAGTACAGCGTGCTTGCTGCCGGCAGCCTTGACTGCTGCGATCACCGGGTAGCCCGCCTGCACTGCTGCCGCTATGGCTTGTGGCCCTGCGGTGAGCACGAGGCTGGCAAAGCCTCGACGGCTCAACTCTTCCTGGAGATCGAAGAAGTCTGTGCCGTCCTTGTGAAAGGGCAGCCTTCGGGCGATGTCCAACGCTGTAGTCGGCTCGCCCAGACTGTGCAGGGCCATCGCCGCGCTGGTGGGCAGGCAGGCATTCCCCTTCTGCGCCAGCGGTGGAGGCTGTAGCGGGGCACTCAGCACCACGGGCGAGCACAACAGCAGCGCCAGGCCACCCAGCAAGCCGGCGCTCAGGCAGTGACTGCGGCTCATAACCAGGCTATTGGCAGCAGACCGCACACGTCAGTGCCGCGTTGAGACGGGCCGCCCCGTTGGAAAAGACCACGCGATTGCGTTGGTTTCCGATATGGGCAGGGGCCGTCGCTGAACACAGGGTCGGGCCGGCCACCGGATAGATGTACTGTATTTCGAAGACCCCCGCGGTAATGGCAGTTCCGGTGTACATCGCCTGAAAGCCGGTGCCGCACTGGCTTGTGCCCCACGCGGTGTAACAGCCGCCACCGCCGTGGCCGGTGTGGGTATGAAGGGTTTCGGCATCGCCGCCACCGGTAAGAGTCTGGACCATGCCTGCGGTCAGGGAGTCGTCACTGTTGGGGCCCAGATCCAGCTCGCCGGTGGTCAGGGCCGTCGAGCTTCCCTGGATGGTCACCGAAGAGGGGGTGAGAGCCAGTCCACTGCTGGCGCTGCTGTGATGAGCGTCGGAAGCGCCGACGTGGTCGATGCAGCTCCAGTTGCCGGTAGATGGGTCGAGCAGCACCATCTCACCGGAGGCGCACTGTAAGGCGTTCAGTGTGTCCGAGTCGACGGTGTGCGAGCCGGTTGAGATGGCCTGGCTGCCGAGGGTCGTCCCTGCGTCGAGGTCGAGTGGGGCATTAGTGACGAAGTCATCGACCTGTAGGTCGGTCAACTGTGTATTCGTGTCCTGGTCGCCATCAGCCAGGTCTGCAGGAACGGCCGTGATCGCAGACCAGGGCAGCGTGGTTGTCACCGTGTCCTGGTCGCCATCGGCCAGGTCTGCGGGAACTTCCGTGAGGTCATTCCAACTTGCGGCGGGAGTCGGCCCGACCCAGGCGCCGGTGCTGTCGATTACCGAGATACCACCCACGCTAATCTCGGTGGCATCGACGGCCCCCCCATCGACGTGCTCTGCGCTGGTCGCCCGAAGCGCCCAGGGTACTGACACGATCTCCTGGCGAGGGCTGAGCACTGCCCCGTCCACGGTGAGTTCGAGCCAGACCGGGCCATCGGCAAAGAGCAGATCGTCTACCGGTATCTGCTCGCCGAGCACGATCGAGTAGTAGCCGTCTTCGAAGTCCACTGAGCGCTCTTCGTGCCAGATCTCGCTACCGCCTGTTGCGGCGTCGTAGATCGAGAAGATGAGTGCGTGAGCTCCCGACAGGGGGCCACCTCCTATGTCGAGCAGGCGCCCCTGTTGGGCAAGCCTGGCCGGTACGGCGAGGGCGACCGTGCTCGTCGTCACGATGAACAGGATGGTGAGTAGTAGTGGCCGGTAGTTACGAGTCATGATTTCCTCCAGGTTTCGGAGTCTAGCGCTCTCGTGGAATCGAGAGTCAGGAAGTTACAGCCCCATCGCAGTCTTGGCCCAGCGCCGTATTCGGGGGGGGCGCGGGCCGGATCGGGCCTGGGTGCGCTGGCCGGAATGCCCAGGTGCATACGCTTTCTTATCGGACCGATATGCAGGCTTGCTCCTCGCTTGAACTCAACAACCTGCCGGTCTGCTTGTGAGACCCACTCAAACAATAGAGATAACGGTATGATGCGATTCAATCAATCCTTGGGGGGGGAACAATGATTAGTAGAAATATCGCGCCCGTTTTGTGCGCCCTGACAATTGCGTGCTTATTACCCGGTCTCAATGGCTGCGGCCCTGACAACGTCAGTAGTGATGCACTGGCCGAAGACCTCTTGACGACCTACGAAGCACAGAAGGATGAACGGGTATCGCTCCTATCGTCTACGAGAGGTGCGTGGGCAAAGGTAAAGGACTCCACCAAGGGTGACCCAGCACAAATCAATGAGGCCTCGCGGACGCTCGAGAAACGAGGAGCCGAGTTCAATGAAAAACTTGCCGAAGCCAGCCTCGGAATCGTCGCCGCAGAGGTCGCTCTCGTCGAGGCCCAGGCTACTGCTCAGACTTTTGTAAATCGAGCGCACTACGACGATAGCAATGTCTGGTGTGGTGGAGATGGCTGCGGAGGATCCTGTAGCGAGAAGTGTTCATTCGACAAGCTCTGCTTTAACGACCGCTGTCGTTGTATCCCAACCTGTGGAGACAGGCAGTGTGGCGATGACGGTTGTGGTGGAGTCTGTGGAGACAATCTCGGTTCCTGCGGGGGCGACCAATACTGCAACGAAGATTTCATGTGCCTCGATCACTCCTACGCGACAAAGGAGTGCAAGCCCTCCTGCTCAAGAAATGGAAATCCGGCCAGGGGGGAACGGATCGTGAAAGAGGCCTACAGGGACAGATCTGTGCCTCGATACAAGCAGAGGCCGAACAAGCCGAGCTTTGAACTTCACGAGAGTCTGGTGGGTTACCTGTCGGCGCTAGACGGACAAGCCAACGAGTTGAGGGCTCTACAGGCTGCACATCAGGCAAGAGCCAGCAAGATTGAGACTATGAAAGAAGACCTGACAGCTAAAGATGCCGCAAAGCAAGCCGCTAAAGAAAGCGCCAAGACCATTGCTAAAGCGGCTCGTTCAGGAGATCCCGAGGCTGGCGCAGTTCCCAGTCAGGCTGACGTGGATGCAGCAAAGGAAGCAGCTAGCAGCGCTGCCACTGCGTACAGTGAGGTGAAAGCAGCTCTGAAAGCCCTCGAGAAGGAGCATAGAGGTGAATCGAAGCAGATGGGCAAATACGCTAAGGCTGAGGCCCGAATGCGTACCGAGTCAGCCCGACTCACAGCTATAAGCATCG
>CAZEIY010000406.1:0-4218 GCA_964512375.1 uncultured Rickettsiales bacterium
GCGGAAGACCGGTGGCGTACCAGGTGTCCCCATCGTTGACCTCGGTGGCGTTCGCGCGCAGTACGACTCCACTTCCAACGATTGCACCGAAGAACGTATTGTCCTCGTGGCTTTCGAAGTAAACACCCTGGAAGCTGGCCGCCTGGCTCTTGGGGATAGGATGAGGGAATTCCTGCCAACCATCTGCGGTGGAGTGGTCGTTGCGAAGCAGGACTCCGTTCGCACCGACCGCCCAGGCGACTTCTTGACCCTGGCTCCTCCCGACCAGCGCAACGCCCTCCAGGTCAAACCCGGAGTTCGCGTTCTTGAGCTCGCCAATCACCTGGCTCGCTCCCCATAATTGTTGGGTGGACCCCGCTGAGCCCACGGCCCATACGACGGGGTCAGACGCTCCTGTGGCCGAAGCTCCTGCGATGGCTTCGAAGCTTGTTGTCGCGCTCTCGGAGACAGCCGTCCAGGTCAGGTCGGCGACTGACGGGCTTCCGTCTGGGCCCATCATCTCGGCGGTCAGAGCGATCTTGGTCATGCCCGAAGGCCTCTTCTTTCCCACCACCCAGACTTGGTTCCCCTCGTCGGTTGCGAAAACGCCTCGAAGTTCGCCACTATCAAGCGTTTGAGTTCGCCAACTGACCCCGCCGTCCATGGTGGACAGGACGATTCCCTCATGTTCAGGCCCCCCCACGATGAAGCCGCGCTGTGTGTCGAGGAAGAAGACGTCGTTGAAGGGCGCTTGCGTTGAGATGTTTGTCTGCGCGGCCCAGGAAACCCCTCCGTCTGTGCTCTTGAGAATCCTGCCCTGGTTGCCTACCGCCCAGCCAAGGTTAGGGGTTACAAAGAACACCGCATTCAATTGCTCCTCTACAGGTGTGGGTACACTGGCGACTAACCACTTGAATTGCCAGCCGTCGGCGGCGGGTGCAGTGCTGTCGTCGTCGTCCTGTCCGGTGTCGTCGTCGTCCTGTCCGGTGTCGTCGTCGTCGCCTGTGGCTCCCCGGACACAGTGCCGGACCTGCTCATCACCCTCCGGTGGACCACAGTGATAGTTGTCGGGACAGGACTGAGCTCCAAGAACAGTGCACTCGAGCAGGGTGGGGTCCAACCAAGTGCAGCTGATGCTTCCCGCAGCGACGAGCAGCACCAGCAGAGTCGCTGCGAGGGCCTTCACCAGCGCGTCTCCCACAAAACGGCAGCACCACCTGCAGTAGGCACGATCACAGGAGGCGCCATAGCCGACCGAGGCCGGGCAGCACTCCGAGCGGCAAGCACGAGCGAGATGATGGAGCCAATTCCCGAGCCAATGGCAGCCGCGCTGAGGATTCGGCTCTCTGTCTGGGAGAGGTTGCCATCCTCGAGTTGCTCTCGGAAGCTCTCTGGGTTTTCACCCTCTTGGGCGCCGTACTCGGTCCCCTCGAGCTCCTGGCCGACATCCACCGCATCCGACCAGGCTATGGCGCCACTGACTCCAAAGAAGAGGCTGCTGGCGGCGAGTGACCCGCCGACAACCAGGCCGATGGTCTTGTTTCGATTGCGAAGGCCGGCAGAGACGCCGACCAGGCCGCCTCCCGACGATCGCTGCAGTAGGCGGATACGCCGCTTCGCGTCGCGCACCAGATCGGCCCACAGGTTGCTATCTTCTTCCAGGGTGACAAAGTTCTCGAAGTCGACGCCCGCGCGTTCTTCCTGGTCCATGCACTGGGCGAGCACTCCCCGCCAATACAAGAGGTAGGTCTCGCCGCTCTTATCGAATTGTTCGCTGAGCCGAAGCCAGATGGGGCCTACTTCGGTGATGGACCGCACACCGCCCGTCTTGCGATCGCTGGCAGCCTGAGCACAGTGTTCGCTCCGTATCCTCGCGGCTTCGAGAGCCAGTTCCTCAGGGGATGCTGCCTGGTCGGGAGCTTTGGTAACAGAGGATGCAGCCGTGTCGTCTATAGCGCTTGCTTCCTGCGCGCCGAGGGAGCCCATGCAGACAAGAAGGCCAGCCAGTACGGCAGCAGTTCGTGTCGCGGCTATTGAAACGGGCCACTCCATCATCGAGTTCTCCTCATCGCAAGATCCTAGCACTCCGGTTGAGGTGTAGTTCCGGTCCAGTGGCGCATCTCGAGATGCATCAATGGGCAGCCCTGGTGCGTCGCAAGCCTTGACATGGTCACGCTGTCCGTCAATCTGAACACATGCCTATCTACGAATACATGTGTGAGCAGTGCGGTGACACCGTTGAAGCCCTGCAAAAGATGTCTGATCCTCCCCTAGAGGACTGCCCATCGGGCGATGGGGGCAAGATGACTCGGCTCATGAGCGCGCACAATGTGGGCTCGGGGAGCAGCCCGGCGTTCGGTGGGGGCGGCTGCGCTACTCCAGGGCTTTGCAGTCCTCAGGCTGCAGCACAGTGCGGTGGAGGCGGCTGCTCGTTCGATTGAGTCCTGCCGTTCCTCGGTATCTGGTCCCCTACATCTTGCGGATGTCCACAAAGTCGCCGCTCGGGCGATTCAGTACCTGCTCGAAGATTCTGAGGAGCCGAGGAGCCAGCACGTCTGGGCTTGGCATCGCCTCGGTGCCTCGCGCGCCCTGGATTCGCGCGACACTAGGGAACGTTGAAGCGTGCTCCTCGTCTAGCCCGCACAGGTAGTCCTGCATCGCTGTATCGACGAGTCCTGGTGCCACGGAGCAGAAGTGGGTGTCTGGCATCTCAGCGGCATAGAGGCGCAACAGCATGGCGAACGCGGCCTTGGATAGTGAGTAGCTGTTCCAACCTCGGTTGCCGCTCACCGCAGCGCCCGAGGAGATGCCGATGACCTGGCGCACCGAGATGTCTGAACTCGCCAACCCGTCTAACAACAGCTTGTTGGCCCAGGCGTTGATGTTCATTACTCGCCGCAGCTCATCCATCGGGGTGTCGACAAGATCGCGAATTGGTCCGAGGACGCCAGCATTCAGGACGACCAGATCGAGATGTTCGACACCGGCGAGGAGCTGACTCAGTGCGCTGGGAATGCCATCTAGATCGGAGAGGTCATGCCGCCACCAGCGCAGGGTCCCGGGGCTCGGAGCCAGGTCTGGCTCCCTTCGGTTCATCGCGTAGACGGTGTCACCGCGCTCGAGACACACAGCCGCGAGGGCCCGCCCGATTCCCTGGCTGACTCCCGTAAGTAAGACATTCTGGCTCATGGGCCGACCTTAGCAGCCGGAAGGATGAGTCGTGTCAGGCCCGTTTGGGCAGGGCTCGTGTTCTCGAAAGGCCTCGCGGCTCCGCACCGCCTCCGATACCCTGCATATATGTCTGCTCACCAATCGCTGCAGTGTCGATGGGGTCGGGGACTCGGATACTCTGTGTTGGCGTTCGCCTGGGTCCTACTTCTGTTTCTGGGGACGACGTCCTGCAAGCAGGAAGCGCGGGAAGCGGACGATCCAGGTGAGTGCTCTGACGCAGCCGATAATGATCTCGATGGTCTGTTCGACTGCAACGACCCCGACTGCTACGCGTCGCCTGCCTGCCACGACCAGGGCTATCGCACTGAGGCCAATCTCTTTGACGACATGCTCAAGGGTGAGGAACAGCTGGTTGCTCTTTGTGATCGTCTCGCCGAGACGGACACACGGAGCGTCGTGCGAGATGTCTTCTGCGTTGCAGAGCGGCCGGAGGTGACCAGCACCGTACAGCTGCTGGATGTGCTGGGTCTGGGCTTCCACGGTCCAGGCGGACGCAATGCTCAGATGGGCTATGACGGCGGCAACCCCGGCTGGTGTCTGGTGGGTCACTCCGCCTCGCTCAGTCGTCGCGTCATCAATCCGGCTAATCCGAGAGCGATCGTTCATACCGTGAGCAGGAGCCACATGGAGAGCAACCCTGGCTTTGTGACCTACGGCTTTGTGCGTGGTGAGGGGTTTGCCGAGATCATTACTCATGACCCCGTTCGTGACGACCTGGACTTCTTCATCCTCAAGTTTGACTACCGCTGCGAGGGTGAGGCCCGAAGTCTGTGGGACCCAGATGAGCGTAACTACTTCATGCGCAAGGACTGCACCGATGAGGAGCGCTTCTCCGAGCAGGTGGAGTCAGGCTGGACCGGGTACACCATTTACGGTGGTGATGACCTCGAGAACACCAACCTCGATTGTCTTCAGTGCCATCAGCACGGCTTGCGAGGTAGCCCCACCACTCGCAAGTCGCTCTTGATGTTCGAGCTCAACAGCATGTGGATGCACTGGTTCTACGAC
>CAZEIY010000407.1:0-4188 GCA_964512375.1 uncultured Rickettsiales bacterium
CACCGTGATGATCAACGAGTACAGCGCTTACCGTCGAGGTGAGACGGACGTCTTCCCTGCCGACATCACAGATGTCTTCGAAGATTCCAGCCTGGCGGCTGTGGGTCTCGGAGTGCACCCCGGACTCATCGCGCCAGAGATCCTCGTGCAGGCTTGCACCCAGTGCCACCATGACGCGCTGAATCCTGACATCTCGCGCGCGCAGTTCAGGGTTGGTGCGTCGAGTCCCGATCTCGATAGTGTGTTGGGCGACTATGTGGGCGCCCTCAACCTCGCTCAATTGCAGACGATGCGGGGTCGCATCAACCTTCCTGAAGATCACCTCCGGGTGATGCCGCCCTTCCGCTCCCGGACGCTGGACCCCAGCGCACGGGAGCTGGTAACTGCCTGGATTGATGGAGTGATCGCCGGGCTTGATTCGAGCGAGGACACCACACCGCCGACGCCCGCCGTTGCTAGCTTTAACATCGTCCCCTCGAACGTGACGCTGGCTCCTACCACGGGTGCCTTGGAAGGCACGGTGTGGAACAACATGGTTCCTCAGGTCAGGCCTTCGCTCGTGGCCATGCGGGCTAACCCAGGTAGCGATGAGAGTGGTTACGTCGAGTACTACTTCGAGGAGACCACGGGTAGTGAGGGGGGAGACAGCAGCGGTTGGCAGGTGAGCCCCCGCTACATGGATACCGCTCTCGTGCCCGGCATGACCTATCGGTATCGGGTGAAGATGCGCGATCGCGCTGGTAATCAGACGGACTGGTCCGAGTCGGGTAGCTACTACTACGAGCCCATCTGGGCGGACTGTCCGCCCTTCCCCGCAGATCAGGACTGTGACACGGTGCTGGACATCGACGAGCTCGATGCGGACACGGACGGTGACGGCATCATGGACATCGACGATCGTGATGACGACGGCGACGGCATCGACTCACAGACCGAGGCGGAAGACGGCCAGAGCTTTGGGAACGATCCGGATGGTGACGGCATCATGAACTGGGTCGATACCAACTCGGATGGAGATCCGTTCACCGACGAAGAAGAGGGCGGCGGATTCTCGACGGGTAATCCCGTGCCGGCCTATCTGGACGCAGCAGACCCCTGTTCTAACGGTCAGTGTGACTCGACCACGAACTATGTCGACGAGACCTGCGAGACCTGCCCGCAGGACTGTGGAGTCTGTCGCTGAGCTTGCCGGCTGTTCTCGTTCCGTTCACTCGTTGAGTCCGGTCATCTGAGAATGGTGGCTAGGTGTCCGGCATTGCGAGTTCCGACTCTTTAACGCACCGGTCATAGGCCGAGAGCGCTTTTTCAAGCCGCTTGGTGTCTCCCCAGAATTCCATCGGTGCATGGCTTGGATAGGGGAGATGCCCGAACTCGGGTCGGATCGAGCTGCCGCGCGCCTTGATGTGTTCCTCGACCAGTGATCGGACGGAGGTGGGCTGCCCAGAGCAGATGTTGATGATTCCCGACACCTCGGACTGCAAGGTGGTCTTGGCGATCGCCTGGGCGAGTTCGCTGACTTCGAGGTAGTCGCGTACCTGCTCACCTCCGCTCATGGGGAAGGTCGCCTGGCCGGCGTCGATGGCGCGGTCCAATTGGGGGAGCAGGGTTCTGCTCTGCTGGCCCTGGCCGTGGGTGTAGAAGGGGCGTAGCCAGCGTAGGTCGGTCGACATAGACGCCAGCCGAGACTCGAGCATGCGCCGCAGACAGTCTTTGGCGACCCCATAGGCCGTCACCGGGGCCGTGGGTTGGTCTTCGGCCAGGCAGCCCTCCTGCAGTCCGTACTCGTAGCAGGTGCCGATGCAGGAGATTCGTTGTACGCCGGCTTCTGCCATGTCGACGACGAAGCGGTAGCTGTCCCACAGGTGCTGCTCGATATGTACAGGGTCGTGGTACGACGAGAGGTCCGGCCAGGCGAGGTGGATCAGGATCTGCGGTTCTTGAAATCTGGAGTACAGATCAGTGGGACGATTGTGCAAGTCAACGGCGAGGACGGGTACGCCCAGTTGCCCGAGTCGCTCCTCGTCTCGGCCGGTCGCCATGACCTCGATCCCCTGAAGACGCTGCAGGGCGCGAACGACGTGACCACCAATGAATCCGGTTGCGCCGGTGACCAGAATCCTCACGATAGGCTCACGAGGTTCGACCACGCCCCTCGGCATCACTGCTGAGGAGCGGGAACTGGGCGTCCTTGTCCGAGAGCATGGTGACATCGTGGGGCCAGCGGATTCCAACAGCGGGGTCGTTCCAGCGAACCCCGGCTTCTTGGTTCGGGGCGTAGTGGGAAGTGACCAGGTACATGACCTCAGTATTGTCTTCCAGGGTCTGAAAGCCGTGTGCGAAGTATTCGGGAACGATCATCATTCCCATGTTTTGTTGGGTGAGGATCTCGCCGTGCCAGCGTAGATAGGTAGGTGAGTCGGGACGCATGTCGACAATAACGTCGAAAATTGATCCGCTGATGCAGCGAACCAGCTTCATCTCGGCGGCATCACCTTGCTGATAGTGCAGGCCACGTAGCGTGCCGCTGAGGTGACTCTGGCTGAGGTTGATGTTGCGGACCTGGCGGTCGCCCAGCAACTCCTTGAGGTCGAGATCGCAGAAGAGATTGGTGAAGAGGCCCCGAGGGTCTTCGAAAGGGTCACATTCGGCGAGAGCGGCTCCCTCGAAGGGAAGGGGGCGGAGCTTCATAGTGAGAGGTTCCTTACTGTGAAGGGGCAAATGACAACGACCCCACACCCAGATGGAGAATAGCGCAAAGCTGTATGGCAGCGGGTGATCCAGCCAGCACTCTGCTTCAGAGCAGTGGCACTTCTTTATCTGACTGTGAGCTCAATTTGATTCTCGCACAGACCGTTGTACTTGCAGGCCTGTAGCTGAGGCGAATCACTGTCAGGGGGTGTTCCCGGGTGGCAGCTTCAGAACTGGGATAAGCTGTTGAGCATGATTGGTGTGGTCAGGCTCATTGGTTTGTTGTGCAGCGCAATCTGCCTGGCCTCTTGCGCTCAGCAGCAGCCGGTCCTGGTGGACTTCGACGGTGACAACTCGCCCGACTCGGATGACTGTGACCCCAACGATGCGTCCATCTTTCCAGGAGCGCCTGACTCCCTCGGTGATGAGATCGATCAGAACTGCGACGGCACTGACGGCATCGACAGCGACGGTGATGGGGTCGCTGTTCCTGCCGATTGTGACGATACGGACTCTGCCCGCTATCCCGGCGCCATCGATTCCTGGGACGATGAGGGTGACGTCGATGAGAACTGCGACGGTCTCGACGGCATTGATGGTGACGGTGATGGCTACCCCGCAGATGCCTCGCCTGACAGTCCTGAGTTCGACTGCAATGACCAGGACCCTTTGGTCCATCCCGGAGCAACTGAGGACCCGGAAACGCCCGTAGACGATAACTGTGATGGGCTAGATGGCGACGTCGATCAGGACGGTTACTCAGTCCCTGAGGACTGCGCGGACGACGACGCGGCGATCTACCCGGGCGCCACCGAGATCTGTGATGACATTGATCAAGACTGCGATGACGATCTGGTTGAGGACTTCTCGGATCTCGATGGGGACCGTATGCCCGACTGCGCTGACGATGACATCGATGGCGACGGTGTCGCAGCGGCCGATGACTGCGATGATCTTGATGTCGGCGTCGGTGAGTTCGGCGCACATCAGTGCCCCTATCCCTGGCAACAAGGCATCCAGTCCTGTGCGGATGCGCTGACCTTCTGGGGCGTGCCGACAGGGGATGACGATGACAGCGCGGCTGGGTCTGCAGAGGTGCTGGTTGCTGCTTCGGGGATCTATGAGGTCAAGCTTCCCACCTCGTCCTCACCCGAGCCCGTGTACTGCGATATGGATCGCCACGGCGGTGGCTGGACCCTTGCGTTAATAGCGTCCGATGACGGCCAGGACACCTGGACCTGGGCAGACTCTCAGCTGCTCACCAACATCCCAGCGCCCATCGGTAGTCTAAGCGCTCAGCCCCTGGACTTTGCCGCGGCAACCGACTTCAAGGCTCCCGCCTATCACGCCCTGAACTTTTCGGACTTGCTGTTTGTGCATCACAGCATCTATTCCGGTGCGGGAGGTCTATCGACTCCCTTTGAGACCTGGGCAGCGTATGACGAGGTGGGAGATGGCAGCGAGACGCTGCCGGCGTTCATGTTGGGTCAGGTAGCGCCG
>CAZEIY010000408.1:0-4184 GCA_964512375.1 uncultured Rickettsiales bacterium
CGATCAAGACGAGAAGCTGGCGCGCGAACGGGAACTGAGACATCCGCTCACCCTCGCTCCTCAGCCATCAGCCGACAACTCACCCGACTTCGCTGAATGATGGACTGAGACCACGACCGAGTTTTGGGACACGACGGGAGTAAAAACAACTAGAGAAGGATGACGGGGACGACCTTGCGTTGACACCGCTCCTTTTGTGGGTGGACGATCCACTCGGGAGGAGTGGGCATGCCCAGGGTTCGTAGTCGCACAATCGCCGCTCTACATAACGCCCATGGCCGCGCGGCTGAGGTCTGGTCCACGCCCGAACTCAGCGACAGTCTGAAGCGGTACGGCTTCCGTCACGGGGTGGCGCATCTTCTCGCAGCGGATCAGACCGAACGAGCTGCGCGGCTACTGACAGACTTCCCGTACACGATGGCGCGTTTCCGATCTGAAAACGGCCCTGGCGCCCAACAGCTGGTCCGCGACGCGACCTCGACCCTCGCGCGCACCGCCGAAACAACCCCCCTTCCGATCGCAAGCTGGGAGGCCTTTCACCGCGAAAGGGCGCACCTCCTTCGAAGAGGAACCAGCGCGTGGGGTGCCGACAAGATCCTGCTCCAGCTCGCGGTCGAACACGCTGACGACAGTCCGGTAACGCAAGCCGCTGAGCGCTGGCTTGAGGAGGGGCACTGCGACTGGCTCTGGCTCCGTCAAATAGAGCGCCCGACGACCGTGGAGCAGACAGGAATTCTCGTCACCCTCGAAACCTCAAGGGGCGGAGGCTATCTCCTTGGCGGAAGTCGGCTGCTACAACAACACGCGACGCCTCCGACTCTGGAGATCTGGGACACACAGACCTGTATCCCCATCCACACGGTCGAAGCCTCCGAGGAGGTCGAGGCCCGACGTAGCCTGCTCCTTGGTTCAAGCCGCCTACTGACCGGCTGGAAGACCCTCTGGCTCTGGGATCTGGAAGACCTGACATCCGAACCTCAATTCATCGGAAACCACGACAGCATCATCTGCGGCTGGACCGCCGTAGATGAAGACCGAGTCTTCACGTGGTCTGAGCAAACCGCCAAGCTTTGGTCGCTCTCGGAAGCGCGTTGCCTGATGTCCACGACCATGGGAGAAAGCGAGCTGCTCGGTGCCACGCTGCTCTCGGATGGCCGGATTGTCACCTGGGACTGGAACGGCCTGGGGATTTGGGAGGCTGGAGACGACGAGGCCTCCGTCACGGAAGAGCCTGATGACTACGTTGTCGGCGGCCTTCAGACAGCCTCGGGGGTTCTCGCGGTGTGGACAGACGAATACCAAATCCTCCTCTTTGACGTCGATGGGCTGGAGGCCCTAGGCACCCTGGAGGGACACGAAGGCTTTATCGGCGGCATGAAAGAGCTCTCTGATGATCGGCTCCTGTCCTGGGCGGGGGACCCAGGGAATTACCCAGAACTCACCGGTCCATACGACGGCAGCGTTCGAGTCTGGTCGGTGAAAGAGCAGTGCGAGTTGCTATGCATCGACACGGGACTCGGCGCGCTCAAACAGGTCTGTGTTCTCGATGAAAACAAAGTGGTGGTCTTGAACGCCGGCTCCACCGTCGTTCAACTCTGGAGCCTGAGCGACGGCACCCTACTCGGCACGCTCAGCGGCATGCGCGCTGGAGTCGGTTCTTTCCATATCGCACATGGCCAAGTGGCCTGCTTCTCAGGAGGCGGCACTGTACAGATTTGGCCTCTCTCAGCCTTCGGTGACACGGCTGAGGCGCAAGAACGAAGCTGGATCGGAGGTCACGCGCTCGATGAGGGGACCCTCGCGTTTGTACAAAACGACGCCGCGTGGCTTTGGGATCCGGTCGAGTGCCGCGTCATTGGGCCTTTCGGCGGAGACAAAACCCAAGACCCACAGGCTTGGCCCGACGTGCTCGATCGACTGCCTGGAGGAACGATGCTCGCCTGCTCCCGTGGTCGGGTCATTAAGAACGACGGGCGACACGGGCGCCTTTGGTTTGTGAACAGCCGAGATGGCCAACCCCAACAAGCCCTCACCGACGATTCAGACGCCTACAAGGTGGTCGGAGATCAATATCTCCTGATCGACAGGCGCAGCCAACCATCAGAGGTGTGGGCGCTCTCGCCTCCTGCATTGAAGCGTCGACTCGAAGGTGGGACGGCGGGAGTGATGGGTGGACGTTCGCTGACTTGGAGCTTGCGCTGCCAGGCGCTGAAACTACTGTCGCAAGACAACACCGTCGTGCTTGAAGAAGCAGAGAACCTGAGCAAAGGCTGGTCCGAGCCTTGGATCAGCAACTGCCGCCCTCTCCCGGACAATCGTTTCACGGCGTGGGGTAGGCAAGCGGTCCAAATCCGAAACAGCGACGGCTGCCTGATCCGTGAGGAGGCCATCCCTGGCCACGTAAAGATATGGCTCCCCAACGACACCCTCTTGTACATCGTGGAGGAGGTCATCTATCACTGGGATACGCGGCACGACCCGGTTCCACTCGAAGGCTATCGAGCGCGCTGGGCCGCTGGACAAGCGCTCTCTCATCTATTCATGGCCAGCCGAAACCTACTGCTGGGACGGAGCGGTGGACAAGTGGGACTCTGGAGTCTTCAAACCGGAGCGTGTGTCCATCGGTTCCCGGTGCCGGCCGATTCTCAATTCACGGCCCTGGACCACCCGGACGTGGTCGTAACGTGGGAGCGAGAGAGCACGGCGGGGCTTCGCTTTTGGCAGTTCGGAGAGGACGCTCCCCAGGCCTCCACGACGGAGTTCACTGCTCCGATCACGGCTGTGGTCGCGCTCGGAAACGGGCGCTGCCTGACCTTGGAGCAGGGCGGCCACACAACGATCTGGTCCGCCGATGGCGCGCTCATCGAAGCGCTTGAGCTCGGGAAGGACACCGTCGTGAAGATCGAGCCCTACGGCGGCGGCGCCTACTTCGTGTCCCACCAACGCGTCGTGAAAACACAGTCGGGGTGGACGGAATACACAAACTGTCGCGTCCGCATCTGGGAGCCAGGGGGACCAGTCCGCGAATATCTTGGGCACAGCGCAAAGGTCCTTGGCCTTCTCCCGGTCAACACACACACAGCCCTCTCGTGGGACGATGGCGGCGTCCTTCATAGCTTTGACCCACACACGATGGAGCGCAAAGCTTCCGCACCGAATCATGATCGGTCCACGCCAACACTCCTCGTGGACGGCCGGGTCTTCACCGGCTTCAACGATCGCGAGAACCTGGGCTGGCGCCACACCAAGGTGTTCGCGCTTTGGGATCCCGAGACAGGCACTAGCGAGAGGGTCGTTGAAGCGCGTGGTGCCTGTCACCTGGAGACAGGAGCGGTCGCGTTTTGGACCGAAAGCGACCTCGTTCGGGTATTTGATGACACGCTAGAACCAGCCTACGAGCTACGAGGCGTTCTCGGGTACCAACCTCTCGGAGATGGGGAGATGGTCGCCGAGATTGTGGGGGCGAGTTCACCACAGATGGTGGTCTGTCGAGCCGACGGGTTCGAGACCTTCGAAGGAGAGTGTCGAGGACTTTACCGCGTCAACGCCCTCGATTCCGACACGATCTGTACAACGCACTTCAACGGCACCATCCAGTTATGGAGTCGTGCTGCGCGGAAGGCGCTGCTACAGCTCAAACCGGATCACGAACACATTCGAGGGGTGATCATCGCTGGCGACGAGCGCCTACTCACTTGGGGGGACACGGACGCGAAGCTGTGGGAGCGCGACACGGGGCGTTCTGTCGCAACGCTCACAGGGCACACCGGCATCTCCTGTGCCGGTCGATTTGGAGCCGACGAGATCCTGACCTGGGACTGGAAGGTCGATGAACTTAGATCCTGGGATGCACAATCGGGAATGCAGCGACTCGCGACGACCTTATCCGAAGCACAACACAGTCACCCGGCGCGGTACCTACTCGCGAAAGAGCGGCGAGATCGAACCGCCCGGCACCAATGGGGGCTCAAGCCTTCTCGACGCGCCGCAGACCTCTTGGCCTCTCAGGTCCCGGGGGGCATCGCAGTTCAGCGATTGAGTGACCGTGCCTGCGCGCGCTGGCAAGCTTGGGAGTTGGTCCAAGGAGTACGGGCAATCTACGAGCGCGCGACCGTAGTGATCGATATGGTGCCCGGCAAGGTTGTGTCGCTTCGGTTGATGGATGGCAAGGCCGAGTGCCCGTA
>CAZEIY010000409.1:0-4179 GCA_964512375.1 uncultured Rickettsiales bacterium
ACGACTTCAGCGCTCACCGGCAGAGTCGCCACGCCGAAACGGGTGGGGTGCTTAATGCGCTTGTCACTCCAGACGAGAGACTCCTCGGGCAGACGCAACTCGTCGATGAGGCGCTTCTCGACATCGAGCACCCGGCTGTCGTACCGGGCGGAACGCAAGGTGCCCCGAAGATCCGACTCATCCCCCCCGCGACCCGGCCACGTCGCCAACCTGTCCACCTCAAGGACATCCTCCTCGCCGAGCCTGATGACTCGGTTCGCCATCTTTTCGAGCTCGGAAGAGTCGCTCTCATCACTCTCTTCGATCACCTTGCCGCGGTACTTCACCCAGGCACCCTCGCCGCCATAGGGAAGCGCCTGGAGATCTGCTAAGCGCAGCGCCTCGCCGGTCCACGAACTTGGGCGATTGGGCAAGCCAATCGCCTCCACTACGGCAGGTTCACGACCAGATACTGGACTGACCTCGATTCCCGTGACGATGCGCATGCGATTAGGAGCAATGTGGCCCGTCTTTCCGTTGGGAGGGCCCAGAAGGACGGGCGCCGCCAACCCGAGAATCCCCTCCCCCCGATCGCCGGGTAAGAAGAAAGTCATCCGCACTGCAGAATCGGAGGGGCTACCAAGGAGAGAGTCCCCCATCCCCAGCATGGTCGAGCGCAGCGCTTCGATGGGGCGGTGCGATTCCATCGCCGCCTTCAGGGCCGGCGCCATCACCTCGTTCCACGCTTCCTCACTCGGAGCCTTGAGCACAAACAGCCCGGTCAGGCTGCGGTACTTCCTGGAGGTCGGTCCCTCGGCCCGAAGGACTGCCCTCTCGAGTTGACCTCCCCTCAAGTCGTCTCGCATGACCAGACCACGAAGCTCCACGACATCCTCAGCCAGGCTCGCGGGCACGGCAAAGCTGAGCGCCGCCAGGACCAGGGCGATCTGAATCAGGGTACGGGAACGTCGCAGACTCAAGTCAGTCTCCAGTCTCCTTGGACGGCAGCGGGAATCCCTCATCATCGAGCATCACCATCGGGCCCAACTCCAGGGCCTCAACCTCTGAACCCACGGCAGCGTAGTCACCGACGATCACGATCACCAGTTGATCGGGGTCGACGATGGAGCCCAGTTGGGCCTGAGCCTGTTCCCTGGTCACCACAGAGACCCGGTCGCGGTAGCCAGCCAGCCAGCCCTCTGGGCGACGTCGGGCATCGGCAGATGCGAACTGTCCAAGGACCCCCCGAATGCCCTCGAAGTTGGAGGGGTACCCCTGGAGCGACCGGCCCTGACCCGCGGCAAACTCCTCGTCACTGATCAGACGCTCCCCAATGATTCCCCGAATCTCGTACATAAACTCGGTCAGAGCGGGCGCTGTTGTAGCGGTCTTCACCGAAGCCCGGGCGCGAAACGCGCCCCCCTGGGTCAGTCCAGAGACCGAACTGCGAGCGCCATAGGTGTAGCCCTTGTCCTCACGCAGGTTCATGTTCAGGCGAGCGGTGAACTGACCGCCGAGCGCCGAGTTACCAAGACTACGGGCAGCCTGCAATTGGGCGTCCCAGGCCGGCGCCGACTGTCCAACTGTCACGTAGCTCTGCGCGGCACCGGGCCGATCGATCCAATAGACGGTAGTCGCCTTGCGGGGCTCTGGCTCATAGGAGGGCACCGCAGGACTGAGTTCGGTAGCCGGGACCGGGTCCATGGCTACTAACTGCGGAAAATCCCCCGCACTCCAGCCACCCAGGTGCTCCTCAAGCATTGCCTCTGCCGAATCAAGATTCATGCGTCCCACCAGGACGACCGAAGCATTCTCGGGGATCCAGGCGCGAGCATGCCAGGCCACCATGTCATCTCGGGTGATGGCATCGATACTGCCAAGGGTGCCGCGCCCGGAGCGGCCAGCGTAGGCATCGCCGTAGACGAGCCTGCGGAAGGCCTTGTAGCCAAGGCTGGGCAGCCTGTCCTTCTCTGCAAGCAAGCTGCTCCGGCGCTGCTCCCGCAATCGCTCAACATCGTCCGGAGCGAAGGTGGAACGACGCAGCATCTCGGAAAGCAAGGCGAGCGTGGGGCCGAGCTTATCCTCAAGACAACGCACGCTCGCAGACGAATACTCCAACGAAGCCCCCATGCCGATGCCCGATGAGAGGTCCAGGAGTTGCTCGCTGAGCTCCAGAGCCGTGTGCTCCGAAGTACCTTCCTTGAGCATCGCCGCGGCGAGGGAAGCCACCCCACTCTTACCCTTCGGGTCCGATGCAGAGCCGCTGTGAATGTTCAACTGCAGCTGCACCATCGGGATCGTGCCCACCTGAACAAAAGTGACGGGGACGCCATTGCTCAACTTGAACTGGTGGCTCTCGGGCACCGAAAAAGGAGGGGTCGGGCCGGGCTCTGGCATCGCGGGCCAGGCGGCGCCAACGGAGCCCGAACTAGCAACCGGTGCAGCCTTCACGCAACCGCCGAGCAGCAACGCGAGAGGAAGAAGGAGGGTCCACAGAATCATGTTGTTTCTCGTGTTCACTGTGCGTCTCCCGCCTCAGTCTTGCTCTTGGGCGACACCACAACAATGACCCGATGGGCGGGGTCGAGCACCTTGCCTGCCCACTCTTTGACACCATCGGAGGTGACATCGAGATAGCGCTGCAGGTCGTTCCCGACAAAATCTGCGGTCCCTGTGTGGTGGTTGTAGCTCTGCAACATGCCGCCCTTACCAGCGACCTTCTCCATGCGTAGATAGAAGCTGCTACGCCAGTTATTCTTGGCGCGCTCGACCTCTGCCTCTGTAGGGCCTTCGGCGAGCAGCCGATCCAGCTCCTCTTGGAGAGCAGCGGCGACCTCATCGAGACTGTGGCCAGGAGCTACGGTAGCAGTGATTCGGTAGGTCGAGCCCAGACCAGCGCTGTACTGAGCAGCATTCACGTCCTTGGCGATGCGATCCTCGAAGACGAGCTTGCGATGCAGGCGCGAGGCCTTGCCCGCGGTGAGGACTGAAGAGAGAATGTCGAGTTCTGCATCACCCTGCGCAAATAACGGTGGGCTCTGCCAGACCCAGTGCAACCGTGGCAACTGAACGTTGTCCTCCAGGTCAACCTGGACTGCTGCCGGCAGTGGCGCCGATGCCTCTGTAATGGGACTGGGCTGCTGGCCCCTCGGAATTGGCCCGAAGTACTGTTCAATCCAGGCTCTCGTTTGCTCGGCCTGCAGATCCCCGCTCACAACCAGCGTCGCGTTATTAGGCACATACCAGTTCTTGAAGAAGCTGCGTACGTCGTCGAGAGTGGCCGCCTCCAGGTCCTCATGCGAGCCGATGGTCATGCGGTGATAGGGATGATCGCTCGGCCAGATGGCCTCGGTGATCGACTTTCGAGCCACAGCGTAGGGACGAATCTCATAATTCTGACGACGCTCGTTACGCACCACATCTCGCTGATTATCAAGCTTCGCCTGGGTAAGCGCGGGCAGCAGGAAGCCCATGCGATCCGCCTCGAGCCAGAGCGCCCGCTCCAGCACGTTCGATGGCACCGTCTCGTAGTAGTTGGTCCGTTCTGTACTGGTCGTGCCGTTCACCCGGGCGCCAAGGGGCTGTAGAGGTGCAAAGTACTCCGCGTCCCAGTGCTCACTGCCGTTGAACATGAGGTGCTCAAACAAATGCGCGAAACCGCTGCGACCCTCGGGTTCGTCCTTGCTACCCACGTGATACCAGAGCTCGACATGCGCGACAGGAAGGCTGTGGTCTTCATGCAGTAGGACCTGCAGACCATTATCGAGACGGTACTCAGTAAAGTCGATCTTCGGTAGCCCGTCCTCAGCCACGGACTGCCCCGGAGCTGTGACGATGACAGCCAGTACTACACTGAGCAGGTAGGCAGAGAGGGAGTTTCGAATCATCGGTGTTCACTTGTTTCACTGGGTTGCGGAATCCGCTCCGGTCATGGAGCGGCGACCTTCAATCTGACGCGAATGCCTACCATGGCGGTCTGCGTTGGAGCAAGACGAACAGGCTCCCCCGACCAATGGTAGAGCCTCTCGCGAGCCAAGCATGAACCCTCTGCTATTGAGCCTCACTGCCGGCTCTGCAAGGATGGACCGATGTCGCCGCCAACTCGTGCCAACCCGACCCGGATAAGTATCACCGACCACGAGGGTCGAGAGCGCAGCGCTCTGCTCGAGACAGGACAGAGCGGCCCGATCCGAATCGGCC
>CAZEIY010000410.1:0-4167 GCA_964512375.1 uncultured Rickettsiales bacterium
GTTGGCTCCGCTCTGGACCGCGCGGCCCAAGCCACGAGGATTGACCTACGGCGGTCGTCTGTTCACTTCGTTGGCACCTGACCTGCACATGGCTGGTGAGTTCGAGGATCGCTTTGCCTGGACCAGCGGTCTCGACTTTCGGGTCAAATACAAGTTCGCTCCGACTGCCAGGTTCCAGATCAGCGCAAAGTTTCGCTATGAACTCAGGTCGGGCGACACCGTAGAGTCCGACTACTGGTTGGGTCTGGGTGACACCTACCTCGCGTTGCGTAAGGGACGCTTCTCCCTGCGGGTTGGGCGGATGGTCTTGCGCTGGGGGCGCAACCCCCTCCTCTCACCTCTCGCGATGCTCTCGCCCGTCGATTCGCAACAGCTCCTTGCTGGAGCAGGGCTCGACGATCCACGCATCCCTGTGACCGCGGCTCGCCTCAAGTTGGAGCTTCACCCTGTAGCGCTGGAGTTGGTCTACATTCCCTTCTTTCAGCCTGCGCGCACCAGCTTCTTCGGTCGCGACTTCTCGATCCTGCGGCCTGGCATGCTGCCGGCACTGCTTGCTCAGTCCTCCACGATGGTGCCAGCCACGGGCGATGTGCTCCTTGATTCCACCATGTCTCGCCTGGGCGAGAAGCTCAGCGGTGCGCTCCTGTCGCTGGACCCCTACAGTCGCGATGGCCTGCAGTCGTACCTGGTGATGGACTTGCCGGAGGAGTTCCCGTGGCATGGGGATCTTGGGATGCGCGTGGGCCTTAGCGGCCCCGGCATCGAGGCCGACTTCTTCGGCCTGACCTACCTGCTCGACAGTCCTTCAATCGAGCTCAATCCCAGCCTACGCCGGCCCCTGGCGGAGGGACGCCAGTTGAGCTTGTCGGAGCTCAATGATCTGCTTGACCCGGGGACTGCGCTGGCCACGCCCACCTATCATCGCGGCTTCATGGCGGGTGCCGATGTGTCGATGGCGAAGGGCGGCTTCGTCGTGACCGGTGAGGCGGCCTGGAAGTCTCGGTCACAGCACTACACCGCAGCTCTTGAGCCCCTCGTTGTGCCGTCGGTGGAGTATGCCCTGGCCGTTCGGTATTCTTATGGAACGATCTTTGGACTCGATGTGGAATTTGCTCATCGGATTCTGGTTGCTGAGGACCTGCCGGATCTTCTGTTCGAGCAAGGACACGACCTTCAACTCGCGCTGATGCTCGTTGCGCGCCTGTTGCGCGACCGGCTTGAGTTGGTGCTCGGGGCCAACTGGAACATCTTGCAGCAGGACCTCTATTTGCATCCAAGGGTCAGTGTGGACATTGACGATCGCCTGTCCGTGGTATTTGGTGCTCAACTCTTCTTCGGCTTTCAGCCGGATCTGAGCGCGGATCTGGCTTCACTACAGGCCTACCGCGGTGGATATTTTGGCTACTTCAGGGGCAATGACTATGCCTACGGCAACCTTGAATTTCGCTACTGAACGCTGCGCTCGGAGGCTTGCGAGCGGGCTTCTGTGCGGTCTGGCGACCTTGCTGTTGGCCTGGCCCGCGAGCGCCCAGTGGCGTGACCCGAGCGAGCAGTTCGGGCCAGAACTAAGACGCTTCACAGATCCGCTGGATGACTCGGTGTTCGAAGCCCGCTCTCTGTTGTCTACCAATGGCCTGGGTGGCTACGACTCCGACGGTTGCTCCTATGCCAAAGGGCAGCAGCCCAGGACGTTCGGCATCGCGACGTCGCCGAGCACGGGGTTCTCTGCCTCAGTCGGGAGCTTCCCCATCGAGCTGACCACCAGTCAGAAGAAGGATGTGCGTGCGGTATTGGCTAACTTCGGCTCCACCGAGACTATTCTCGCGCTGCCCGCTTCAGGTGGCTATGAGATCGCTGCGGCCATTGCGCGTGTTCTCGGAGGCAGCCATTTTCAGGTCGGTGAACTCTATCTGGCGGGCGCATGGACCGTGCGTGACAGCATTGTCGGGTTCTTTCCGGGCCTGCAGGGCGCCGGTGACACATGGCGCAAGATGAAAGAGGTCAGCAAGTTGGCGCAGCAGCAGACAGAAGACCGAGCCCGAACTCGGGCGATGTTCGATCTGGCTCGACTGAGTCATCGAGGTGGTTTCTTCCACGAGCGAGAGACCTTCTTGGAGCTGCTCTCGACCTTTCCTGATGCTGGCCTCGGGGCGATGGAGAAGCGCGCGGAGTTCCGTCGGCGTGTAGCGGAGGAAGAGCGCCTCCTTGGCCTGGCTCGAGCAGAGTTCCGTGCGGGCCGGGCCAGCAGCGAGGGGAATGCCAGTGACCGCAGCTACTATCGGTACCTCACAGGTGATATTGACCGTCGGCGAGGTGACTTCGAGGCGGGAGCGGTCGCTTTGCAGGAAGCTGCAGTGGACAAGTCGACAGCTGAGGAAGTAGCTACTCTCGCCAGAGACATCCTCAGGGTGGTAGAGGTGCAGGACAAGTCGGACGCCGCCTATGCGCAGCCGACCCAGAACGGAGACGTGAAGTGAGTCTAGCTACTGTCATGATCAAAGCGCTGCGTCCCAAGCAGTGGACTAAGAACGCGTTGCTGTTGCCCGCTTTGGTGTTCTCGGAGCGCTACGGTGACTTCAGTGCAGTCACTGCTGTCGCGGTCGGAATCATCTTGTTCTGCATGCTCAGCTCAGCGGGCTACCTGGTCAACGATCTCCGCGATGTGGAGAACGATCGTAAGCATCCGAAAAAGAAGTTCCGCCCGATCGCTTCGGGCGACCTGCCCGAGGGAATCGCCCGGCTGCTGGCTATTGTGCTCATCGTGGTGGGGCTCGGTGGGAGCTTCTACCTCAGTTCTCTCCATGCGCCGGAGGATCTCGGCGCACCTCTGTGGGATCGCTGGGGCTTTGGCATGACCGCTGCTGGCTACCTTTGCATCACGCTGAGCTACAGTTTCTACTTCAAGCACGTCGTACTACTCGACGTGATGTTCATCTCGACGGGCTTTCTTCTTCGCGCTGTTGCGGGCGCCGCTGCTATTCCCGTTGAGAGTTCTCCGTGGTTTCTGATCTGTACTGCTTTCGGCGCCCTCTTCCTGGGAATGAGCAAGCGTCTCGCTGAGCTGCGGTTGCTCGACGAGGCGGCGGGAGAGCACCGTAAGATCCTCGACGAATACACCCCGGCCCTCCTAGAGCAGCTGATCAGCATCGTCACCGCGTGCACGCTCATCTCGTATGCCCTCTACACCTTCACGGGTCCCCACGGTCAGCAGATCATGCTGACTCTGCCCTTCGTGATGTACGGGATGTTTCGCTACCTCTACCTGGTGGCGAGGGGGCAGGCAGGCGGCGAGCCCGAGACGACCTTGCTTCGGGACCACCCACTTCAGGCCTGCATCGCGCTGTTTGTGTTGGTGGCGGTGCTCACGCTCGGTCCCGCGCCCGTCTGAGCAGCCGGGCAGAGTTCTGCCCGTTGGAGTCGGCACGGCAATCGCAATTGTCCAGTTCACCATCAACGGATAGTCGTTGACCTCAACTGGAGAACTCCATGAATCCCATCGTTCGTAGCGCTCTTGTCCTCGCGACCGGCACTCTTCTTGCCGCTGGTTGTGCCCCCGCCCGACCTGATCTTCCCCCCATCATCCTCGATGCAGCCGACCTGGCTGTCCTGACTTCCAGCGATGATGGATATGGTTGGGACATCGAGCTGTTGGACATCTCGGGCAACGTCATCGATCGCATCGAAGCCGACCTCCCCGAGGCGGTCAGTCTTACTCACCAGGGTGATGGAGTCTTTCTGGTCAGCGACGGCAGAGACATTCTGCGAGTGACCCCTGACGGCAACTCAGAGCGCTTCAATCAGGAGCCAATGCCCTCTGTGGTGTACCGCATGAACATCACCGATGACGACGAGGTCACCATCGCTGAGGAATACGATGTCACCAAGCTCGACGAGGAAGGCAACCTGCTCGAACATACCGTCGTACCGGGCAACGAGTTCTGCTGGATGGATGCAGCGCCAGGGACAGTTAGCGGTGGCGGCGATGCTCTTCTCGACGTGTTCGGTCCGACTCTCGCTACCTGGAATGAGGATGACGACAGCTTCGACATTGTGGCAGCAAACTTTGCCGACGATGCGAGCATTCTCGGTCGGGACAATCTAGGCAACTACTTCGCTGGCAACCCCTGGTCCTCCGAGCTCACTCGTATCAGCCCCAGCGGTCAGCGC
>CAZEIY010000411.1:0-4167 GCA_964512375.1 uncultured Rickettsiales bacterium
TCCGGCATCTAGACAGCCGTTCTCATCGTTATCGAAAGCGGAGTCTGTGCAGGTTCCCTCGGTGGAGTTGTTCGTAGCGATGACCGTGGCTGTCGCCGAATCGCCTTGCTGAATCGCACCTAACTCGATGGTGGTTGAGGTCTCGCCATCGTCCAGGGGAGGGTCCCAGGTGATGTCGCTGAGTTCTGCCCCATTACCGCCACAGGCACTCATAAGAAGAAGGGTGATGCTGACGGCGAGACGAAAGAGCAGGGGCATTGAGTTCTCCGAGGCGACGACGGAAAGAGGGTTCACTCAGCAGCGTCGCTCAGGGCAGCGTCGATGCGGTCTTGAATGAGCGAGTGATAGTTCTCAAGATACTCTAGGAGTTCTTTGAGGCTGGCTGCGTCCGCGCGTTTTACCAGCGCCATACGCCCGCGTTTGAGCGCCTGCTCCGTGTCGAAGATCTCACGCTTCTTCAGCTGCAGCTTGTTGGCGCGGAGCAGATTCTCCAGCGCGAAGAGGAACTTCTCTACCTTGTGGCGCAGCTCTTCGAGTTCCTTGGTGATGACATCCGAGACCGCAGACTCTTCGAGTTGGTCTTTGGCAGCATCGATCTGTTGCTTGGACATGCCGGACGGGGAGTGAATGCGGATTCCCTGTTCGGCGCCCGTTCGGGTGTCACGCCCGTTCACATTTACGATGCCATCGGTGTTGATGGTGAAGGTGACGTCGATGCGCGGGATGCCCCGCTCCTGCTCTTCGATGCCGGTCAGTTCGAATTCCCCCAGTGAGATGTTGTCATCTGCCATGGGCTCTTCACCCTGGAGTACGTGAATCTTTACAGTGGTTTGGTTGTCGACAACGGTCGAGACCATCTGAGTGCGAACAACGGGGACCGTCGAGCCCTTGGGAATCAGCTGCGCGAAACGTCGCCCCTGTGTCTCGATGCCCAGGCTGAAGTTGGTGACATCCAGAAGCGTCATGTCTTGCAGGCTCCCCGAGAGGATAGCTGCCTGCAACGCTGCCCCAACCGCTACCACTTCGTCGGGATTGAAGCTCTTGTTCAGGCTGCCGCCGAAAAGGGTTGTGAGCATCTCCTGAGCCTTGGGGATGCGGCTGGAGCCCCCCACGAGGATGACCTCGTCAATCTCCGAGGGCTGCTTACCTGACTCTTCGAGGGCACTCCGGCATTCCTGCAGAGTCTGTTCGAGGATGTCTTCGATGAGGAGTTCGAAGGCAGCACGAGAGAGGGTAGTCTGGAGGTGGAGGGGGCCCTCCTCGCCAGCGGTGAGGAAGGGGAGCTGGATCTCGGTCTCCATGCTTGAGGAGAGGTCGATCTTGGCCTTCTCCGCGGCTTCAGCCAGGCGCTGTAGAACCGAGGCGTCGGCGCTGACATCTACGCCGGTCTCCTTCTTGAACTCACGAGCGAGCCAGTCCACAACGCGGGCATCCACGTCGTTGCCGCCCAGGTGATTGTTGCCTGCGGTGGCGCGCACCTCAGCGACGTCTTCAGCGACCTCGAGGATTGAGACGTCGAAGGTGCCTCCTCCGAAGTCATAGATCGCGATGGTAGCGCTCTCCTTGCGCCGGAAGGCGTAGGCAAGCGCAGCTGAAGTGGGCTCGTTGATGATGCGAAGAACCTCAAGACCAGCGATCTCGCCGGCATCTCGGGTTGACTGCCTCTGCTTGTCCGTAAAATAGGCCGGCACAGTGATCACGGCTTCAGTGACGCTCTCTCCGAGGAAGTCCTCCGCCGATTTCTTGATCTTCTGAAGAATGTAGGCCGAAATTTGTTGAGGGGTGTAGTCCTTCCCGTCGATGTCGATGACCAGACCGTCGCCGTCTGCATGTACTGAATAGGCGAGGCGCGCGATGTCGCTCTCAGCTTCGGCAAAACTCCGGCCGACAAGTCGCTTGATGGAATGCACGGTGCTCTGCGGAGACATGAGCATCTGTCGTTTGGCGATGTCACCTACAAAGCACTCGCCGTCTCGCGAGAATCCGACCACTGAAGGGGTGATGCGACCACCCTCTTCATTGATGATCACACGGGGCTCCCCATGTTCCATGATGCAAACCACCGAGTTGGTGGTGCCAAGATCGATTCCGATGATGGTGCCCATTGCTTTCCGCCAACCATACTTCCCGTTCGTGCCAGACCAGCCACGCCAGCCCCTCCCCCCGAGGGGCACGGGAATTCGTCCCTACACTATTGATCCGAGGCGAAACATGTCAATGCAGGCGCGTTGACACTTCTCGCGCCTACAGCAAGACTCGGCTCCAAAGAGGGCAGAATAGCCCACTGTCGCCCACTGGCCCGGGTAGCCCAATTGGTAGAGGCAGGGGACTTAAAATCCCCCGAGTGCGGGTTCGACTCCCGCCCCGGGTACCAGGGTCCGCTTTTCGCGGGCGTGTGAATGAACAGGAGGGACCTGATGCTCTGTAATCGACTCAACACGACGGCTTTCTTCGGTCACTTATTAGTAGGCGTGACCCTGCTGAGCCTGTGCCTGGGCTGTGAAACAGATGATGACGATGACGTCACTGACTGCTTCGATCCAGACGCGTCCATCACGACGTGCCTGGAGGATTATCACTGCGAGAACGTCACGCAGGGGACGGGCATCTGTGGAGCAGATGGACAGTGTGAGCTGTCGGTCCCGCTTTGTGTTGACGCGGACGGGGATGGTTATGACACGTCTGAAGATTGTGATGATGACAACGCGGACATCCACCCAGGCGCGGCCGAAGTACCCGACGACGGCATCGACCAGGACTGCAACGGCGAGGACAATTGCTGTGCAACCGGACCCGTAGGTGAGGCGCCTCTCATCACTGCTGTGGATCTGTGTGAAGTGCCAGGTAGTGGTGCGGTCTGTCTGGCGCAGGGGTACAGCCCGGGCTCCTTCCAGGCCGAGTTCAACCTCACCCTGTCCGATGCCGACGCTGATCTGAACAACCCGTATTACTTCTTGATTATCGATGCGCCGCCAGCGCTCTCGGGTTTTGTTGAGCAGGACCTCGGCTCTGGCGGTGTGCTTCGTGTACGCGTCTGCGTCCCTCGTGTCCCGGGGGCAGAGCTTGTCTACGAGGTCTGGGTGCAGGACGCTGCTGGGAATCAGAGTGATCGTTCGAGCGGAACCTGGAGCATCCCCGCCCAGCCTGGCGAGGATGATTGTGAGATCCCTTGAGGAGAGTCAGTAGATGAGCGAGTCAGAAACATTTGAGGGTACTTCTTCGTATATCGCTTCACCAGACCTGTTGCGGGCGGTCAATGCGGCGGTCGCGCTGGAACGACCGCTATTGATCAAAGGGGAGCCAGGTACGGGCAAGACCCTTCTGGCCAGTGCCGTAGCTGAGTCCTTGGACATGGAGTTGCTGTGCTGGCAGGTCAAGTCCACCACCAAGGCTCAGGATGGTCTCTATCACTACGACGTGGTTCAGCGACTCAATGACAGTCGTTTCGGTGACGGTGATGTCAAAGACATCCGCCGCTATATCAAGCTCGGCGTCCTCGGGCGCGCATTCAGCGCCGAGAAGAGGATGGTGGTGCTTATCGACGAGATCGACAAAGCAGATCTTGAGTTCCCCAACGATCTGCTTCATGAACTTGATCAGATGTCGTTTCACATTCACGAACTGGACGAGACGGTTGCCGCCAGCCTGCGACCAGTGGTGATCATCAGTTCCAACGCGGAGAAGGAACTGCCTGACGCGTTCTTGCGGCGTTGCGTCTTTCACTACATCAGCTTTCCGCAGCGAGAGATGATGGAGCAGATTGTCGCGGTGCACTATCCCGAGATAAATCAGAAACTCCTTGAGGCCGCCATCGTGCGCTTCTACGAGTTGCGTGCCGTCTCGGGGCTCCGCAAGAAGCCGAGCACATCTGAGTTTATTGACTGGCTGTTCGTCCTGATTCGCGGGGGCGTGAGCCCACAAGAGGTTGCGATGCGTATTCCCTTGCTTGGCACCTTGCTCAAGCAGGAAGCGGATCTCGATCTGGCGCGCAAGCGACTGGCTTGAGCCCGAGTCGCTGGTGTTTGTCGACTTTCTGTTCTCGCTTCGCCGGCACGGGGTGCCCGTCGCCACTCAGCAGTGGTTGGCCTTGCACAATGCGTTGTCGAAGGGCCTCATTGAGGATGCAGACAGCCTGTATGGCCTGGGAAGAGCCATCCTAGCGCCGAG
>CAZEIY010000412.1:0-4164 GCA_964512375.1 uncultured Rickettsiales bacterium
CTGGCGGCGGCGCCTGCTTTGTCTTTGGCGACTTCAGTCTCTACTACACGGCGATGACCGATATCCCCGCGAGCGCCAGGGTGCTATCTATCGTGAAGGCCACGGATCGGAGTTGGAGCAGTCGGGCGCCCGTAGCCGCCGGTCCCGGTCAGCGATTGCCCAGAAACCGGAAAGGGGCCACGGTGACTGCGCTGGTTCAGGTGCCCTGCGAGGCAACCGTATCGGAGTCTATCGCCCAGGGCTGGCTCGAGATGAGGCTGCCTCTATTGCAGCCAGAGCCCTGAGCCGGTCTGCGCACACGGCACGAAAGGGCCGCAACGCAACACTCATCGATAGACCGACACCTCATCGTACGAACGCACCAACTCCAGAGAGAGCTTGTCCTTGTTGGCGAGCAATTGAGCTGAGAGCGGATCTCCATCAAATGCGACCAGGAGCGGTCCCACTGCGTTGCGTTGTCGAGCAAGCACCTCCACATCGAGTGCGCCGTCTTCACCACGAGGCAGGGGTTTAATGATCGTCTCAGGCAAGCCTGAGAGGACAACCATCTCCGGGTGATAGCCGCTGACCCGTACCTGGCTCTCCGGATACTCTTCAACAAGCCAGGATGCGATCTCGGGAAGGGCGGCTGGGAGCACCAACTCCCTCGCCTCTCGTAGTGCCTGTTCACGCCCCGAGACGAGAAGAAAGAGAACGTAGGCAAGCACGAGCGCGCGACGAAACAGGACGGACTCTCTACCCCAGGCGAACGACAGCGCCGCTCCGAGAGCAAGCGCAAACAGGGGCACCAGGTAGCGCTGCAGGCGCGGCTCCATCGCGCCGCTTCCTGTCATGACGACATAGGCCGCAACGGTCCCAGCGAGCAGGAGTCCTACAAACACCGTGTCCGAACGGCGGCGGTCTCCCCCTCGCAGAATGGCAACAAGAGCCAGGCAGCCAGCCAGCGCAGCGACGACAACCAGAGGCAGAGTCAGCTGTTCATTGAGTGCCTGAAGCAAGCGAAGTAGGGGGTGATCGTTGGGAGCAGCGTTGCGCTGGGTGACCCTCGCTGCAGATCGCGCAAAGGCCACGGGGCTACCGTAGATCTGCCACGAGACCAGCACATGGCAGGCAAAGAAGGGGAGGGCGGCGGCAGCGACGGTCACAGCAGAAACCAGCCCAAAGACCATGGCAACGGCGACGATCCAAACCGGTGCCAGGGCGAAGGCATCGAGCCGGAACAAAACCGCCATCCCTAGCAGCAGGCCGGCAAGAAGCAAACGACTCCGACGAGGGCGTCCCTTCTTCCTCTCCCAGGCCAGCAACGCGGCCGAGCCAAGCAAGACCGCCGTGTACGGGGCAGCCTCACCCGTTACCACCGCGCTCCGTGTGAACACAGGTACTCCCCAGATGGCAGCGGCGGCGAGTACTCCGGCGGTTGTGCCCGCACCCGCAGCGACCAGGCTACCCAGGGCCAGAGCCGCAAGAAGCGCGGCGAACAACGTGATGAACCGACTTCCCAGTACAGGGTCGAGTCCCAGGATGTACGGCAGCGCGAAGAGCACGGAGGTACCAAGCGGAAAGTTCGGGTCCGGCCGGATGCTGGTGGGCAGAGAGGGCCCCTCCGGGGATCTCTGCTCTGCCCAGAACGTGCGAAGCGACAGCGCGATGCGGTCAAACGCAACGGTCTCACGAACGGAGTGGACATTGTCCGATCGAGCGAAGCTGGGAGCGAGGACTGCCAGCAGAGCTGCAACCAGCAGCGTCCAGGAGACCCCAGAGAGGCGTGTCACTCGGGAGTCCGTCGAATCCGCCGCTCGATTCCGCTAGTTCACGAAGTCGATACTGCTCAGATCACCCTCTTCATCTTCTGCAAAGAAACGAAAGAGATACTCGCCATCGTAATAACAGTCGAGGAAGGTATCGAGAGGGCTGAGATCAATGCGCCAGTCGCTACCACCGAGCGGTTCCAGCGAGATCGAGCCCAGGTAGTCATCAAAGAACTGATTGTCGAACTCATCGTAGTAAACCAGGGAGACCTCGACCCACACCGACTGCACCGCGAGATCGCCGGCGGGGTGGCTCAAGCTCGCGCTGAGAATCCACCAGTCGTCCAGATCACAGCCCGCGTCCACGCTGATGAACTCCGCGTAGTCCGTGGGTATCAGCTCATCGTAGTCGTCATCAGGAAGCACCAGGATGCATGCGCCCAACTGACCGGCAAACACCACGACCAGGAAGGAATGGAGGAGTCGCAAGCAGCTGGAAGGTGTCGAGTTCATTTAGATGCCTAGTCTGCGTCGTCTGCGCGACGCCCGCAAGGGTCGTTCACCACTGCTGGCACTCCCCGACGCAGGGGAGTACCATACGCCACTTCTGACCACTGGGAGCATCACAATGATCGAGTTCACCTGCAACAAGTGCGGCGGCACAGACAACGCCGAGACCTCTGCCACCGGCATCACCGTAGAGCCCATGCAGGACATCCCGTTCTCCAACGACTACTGGAAGAACATCCAGGCTGTCGCCTGCTCGGGCTGCTGGTCTGAATGGAAAGGGATGGAGGTCAAGGTCATCAACGAGTACCGTCTCAACATGATCGAGCGCGAACACCGTCAGATGCTCAAGCGCTTTATGCATGACTTCCTCAATGTTGACGGTACTTCGCAGAGCGCTGGGCAGGCCCCTCAGGCCGTCGCCTCCGAGTGGACCCCAACTAAGTAGTCCGGGGCATCCTTGAGCAGCGAGCCAGTAAGAGAGGCGGGCTCGGGCCCTGGACAGGGCGCGCTCTGGTACTGGTCCTCCAGGTTTGGGCTGGCGATCGCCTCTGTTGCGTTCCTGCTCTTCTTGCTGGAGGCCACCGTTACCGGCATCTGGGGCACGCTCTATTACCCATTACCGGGTGTAGAGGACGCCGCTGAGTACCTCTACTTCACGCTTCCCGAGCGCTTCAACCCCCTCTTCCACCTCGACGAGACCGAAGAGGGAGAGGAGCAGGTCTTCCGTACCGACCGGCGCCTGCATGAGGGCGACTGGTTCTTCGCAAGAGAGCAGACCTTTCCAGCCGAGCGAGCCGAAAAGGCTCTTCGTGTCGCGTTCATGGGAGGATCTTCGGTACAGGGCTGGCCCTACCGGGAGGAAGGCGTCGTCTTTGCCGAACAGGTGGGCAGGTCGCTGAGGGAAAGGCACCCAGAGCTCGAGTTCGACATCATCAATGCTGGCGTCGGTACCTACAGTTCGTTCCAGCTGGTAGACGTCGCGGATCAACTTGAGCAGTTCAATCCCGATATCGTGGTCCTCTACGCCGGACACAACGATCAGGGCTACTACTTCTTTCACCGCACCTTCCTCGACACCCTTGCCCCCAGAAGTTCGCTCGAACACTTCTTCAACCGGTTCAACTTCTTCCAGGGGGCGCGGATGCTCCGCGATGATCTTCTGGAGAAGGCCAAGCCAGAGCACCTGGGTAACTCGGACGGGGTCGCCTTCATTCCGCAGGACGAGAACATCCGGGACATTGGAACCGAGCGATACATCAGCTTCGTAAAGATCCAACAGCAGTACCTGCCGCAGATTTTCTATCGCAACCTCAAGGAGGTGGTGGAACGACTCCATGATCACGACACCGCGGTCCTGCTAGCATCCCCTGCTAGCAACCTTAGAGACTTCCCTCCGGTGTTCTCCATGCACTTCGATACCCTCTCGAGTCGCCAGGCAAAGCGCTTCGACACCCTCCTCTCTGAAGCTGACGAGATGATGCGCCAGGCCTTCGTCGATTCGCGCCGAATGCCCAGCATCGAAGGCAACGGAGAGTCGCTCAAGGCCAGCACACCCTGGGGACCGATTCCTCCATCCGAAGCGCCGGCGCTCGGTTCGGAACAGGCCCGAGATTCCTGCGCTCCGGTCCTGTCACTCCTCGCGCAGGCCGAGAACATCTCCGACAGCTACGCGAAGTTGCACTTCCTCAAGGGCACCTGCCTCATCCATAGCGACCCAAGAGCAGCGCATCTCTCCTTCGTACGAGCCCGCGATCTGAGCCCAGCGATGGCTCCATTCCAGCGAGCGTCGAGTGAGCTGAGCGAGGTCGTCGCTCAGGTCGCCAAAGACACCGGAGTCCCTGTCATCGATTCCCAGGGTGTCATCGCTGCGGCCTCCAGCCTTGGCATCCCCGAGGGCCGCTTCTTC
>CAZEIY010000413.1:0-4146 GCA_964512375.1 uncultured Rickettsiales bacterium
CAGCAGGTCACCCCGAGGGGATCTCCTGTGTCATCTGTCACGCCATCGACAAGGTCGCCAGGGAACATCCCGGCAACGGGAGCTTCCGGGTCAATCCTCCCAGCCCGCCGCTCTTCGGGATGGGCCCGGCGGGCAAGGCCATGTTGCGGATGTCCGGTACGTCACACAGTGAGGCGTTCATGAAGCGTCCGCTCTTTCAAGAGTCGGTGTTCTGCGCTACCTGTCATCAGCAGATTGCTTTCGGAGCGGAGTTGCCCCCTTCCGACGATCAGCTCAGTCACCCTTATTCTCAGTGGCAGGCTACGCGTTTTGCAGATGCGGGCAGTGACGACTTCAAGAGTTGCCAGGATTGCCATATGAAGCTGGTCGATGGCGAAGACCCGGCCGCTGTGGATGGTCAGATCCACTCGCACCGCTTCGTCGGGGGCAACCACGCCCATGCCGTGTCAGCAGGCTTCTCGCAGCAGGCCGATCTGACCCTGGAGAACCTGCGAGATGGCTTGGAAATGGACCTGCGTGTCGCGCCGAAACAGGACAAGGCGGGAGTCCTTCGTGTCGAGGTCGCAGTGACAAACGCCGAGATAGGTCACGACTTTCCCTCGGGCACCATCGACCTGTTCGAGGCCTGGGTCGAGCTGGTCGCGGAGGTCGGCGGGGAGCGGCTACTGGGGAGCGGGCTACTCGATGAGCGTCACTACCTGGACGAAGACGCTCATGTCTGGCGCAAGGTGCTGGTAGACCATCGCAACCTCCCGATCGATCTGCACAACCTCGCTGTCGTGAAGGGAGTCCGACTCAAGAGAACGATCAAGGCGCTGGAGACGGACATCGCACGCTACGACATCCCCCTCGGTGCGCTGGCGAGTGGCGAGGTTCAGATCCGGGCAAGGCTGCGGATGCGACGTGCCAACCAGCGCTGGAACGACTGGCTGTTCAACTTCGACGGACGCACAGTTCCCGTGGTCGACATCTTCTCCCTGAGCCGGGAGCAGGACCTCGAGGAGGTCCACTGGGTGGACATGGGGGCTGTCACCGCTGGTGAGTCTGCCGGTGTCGAGATAGCGTCTTCGGCAGCCTCAGTACCTGAAGGCATGGTCTATATACCGGCGGGTCCCTCGCTGCTGGGTGATCCGCAGGGAGAGCCCGACGAGCAGCCGGCGACTACGGTCCAGGTCAGCGCCTTTGCTATCGATCGTCACCCCGTGACGAACGCCGGTTACCAGCGATTCCTCCGATATGTCGACCAGGATGGGCCAACACTGAAGCTCCCCTGGGCAGAGAAGTACAACTGGCAAGGTGATCAGTTTCCCGCCGGTGCAGGCGACCGTCCAGCTGTTCTCGTGACCCGCGACGAGGCTGTGGCCTACTGCGCCTGGCGTAATGGCATGCGTCTGCCTGGCGAGGCTGAGTGGGAGAAGGCTGCTCGGGGCCCAGGGGGCTTCCGATACCCCTGGGGTAACGACTGGCAGGTCGGAAACTGCCCTGATGTCGCCGGTATGGATGTGCCCGAGCGGGTCGGCATGTGCCCTCAGCGCGCCAGCCCTTACGGAGTCGAGGATCTTATCGGAGGTGTGTTCGAGTGGACTGCTGATTCCTATTCAGCCTACGACCGGACTTTTCTACACCCCAATGCGAATGAATGGTTGGTGACCTTCGACCCCTTGATGTACGCGGTTCGAGGGGCTCCGCCCGGCCAGGAAGGCCCTGCCACGGCTGCCTTCAGCCGAGCTGGTCAAAACAGCTTCCAGAGGGGCCGGGTTGGCTTTCGTTGCGTCATGTCGCTGGCGATGTAAAGAGCCCCCTGCGTGATGCAGACGCTCTGTTGAAGAGGGGGTCCCGAGCGCCGGTCAGGTTCGTTCAAGCCGGCACTGCCAAAATCAGGGCAGCAAACCAACAGTGCCCATCGCCGAAGGGAATGAAAGAAACAAGAGCCTGCCTGGCGTCCAGTCAGCCACCGCCGTCACGGAGTACCTGCCGCAGGTAGTCGGCTTCAGTGAGGATGCCAATCAAGGTTCCATTCTTGTCGATGACGAGGAGGCATGAGCGACTGCTCAAAAGGATCTGGCGTGCGGCAGCCACCCCTCTTGTCTCGGGGTCGACGGACTCGAATCTCATCTCCATTACGGTGCCGACTTCTAGCTTCTTCCAGCCATGCTTCTCGCTGCCGCAGATCAGCTTGGTGGCAACTCTGATCAGGTCTTGTTTTGAGATCACGCCTACTGGATGGTCTCGTTCATCAACAATTGGCACGTGCCGGAACCGACGTTCGACCATCAGAGCCATGGCGGCTCCCAGTGATTCATTGGCTTTGAGGGTTAACGGACTTCTTGTCATGAGATCCCGAACAAGCAAGTTCTTGACCATTCCACTCCTCCTCTACAGTGCACTGCAGGACCCCAAGATCGTAATGGTCCAATTCCTTCTTTCAGGTGACCATTGTCAGGATGGCTGTGGGCTCTCGGAGTGGGTGCGCTCAATCAGTTCGCTTTGGGGGACGCCGGTCCTGTCGCCAATCTCCCCCGTCAATCAGCCCTACTGAGGCAGCGAGAACGGAGAAGTGCTCCTTCCCATCGATCCCCAGCAGATCGTGGATGAGATTGTCGTGCCAGGCCCCGATACAACAAGACCCCAGACCCAGCGCTGTCGCAGCGAGGAAGAGATTCTCGCTGATGTGTGCTGAGTCCCACCACACATAGCGATAAGCGCGCTCGTAGTACTTCGCCCTACAGCGCTCCATTACTGCTGACCAGACGAAGTTAACCGCTGCGAGCTGGCACATGTCCTGGCCGAGCAGTGCCTCGCTGATCTCCTCCGAGAGGTCTCCGAGACGTAGTCCTTCAAGGGACCAGCCCTGAACATCGAGGTGGTATAGACCAGGCGCGAGTCCCTCGACTCGGTTGACCACCATGTAGGTCTCCACAGGATATAGAGCCCCTGCCGAAGGGGCGGTGCGTAGCTGGTAATCGCCCATGTCCGCGGTGATTCCCTGCGCAGCCCAGAGAAGACAGTTGAGTTGATTAAGGCGTAAGGGCTCAGGCTTGAAGTTGCGCTTGGAGCGACGTTCAGAGAGGACCTGCCAGAAGTCGCAGTCTGCAGGAAACTCTGGCGCGCCGAGAGGGACACGTACTTCGGCATCGGGGTAGGTGAGGTATTGCTCCGGCCGATTGGCTCTGTCGTATCCGCGATGTGCGGACATCTCCTCAAGTTCTGCGGGACTGTACGAGGTCGCCTCAAGAAAGCTCGCGCAGATCTTCTTCCAATCTTTATGCATCGCACCTTCCGCTCTCGACTGCGGTCCCGCCGTTCACTCTCGGAGTACCGGAGTGGCTGGGCTTCTAAAGGTCAGTTGATTCTTGCGCTGCATCACGGCAGCACCTGATCCCAATTCATCCCCAGTCGAAGTCAGGCGGGAAGACAGACCGCTCGACCACCGTGTTACTGGAATTCGTGAAGAAGCAGGAACCGCGACCAATGACCTCATCATCGGCGTGGTTGGGCAGGTTCAGCGGGTTGTCCGCCGCTTCACCGTCGTCGGGCGGATTGTACTCGTCATACTCGTCTCGCACCCACTCGTAGACGTTGCCGGCCAGGTTGTAGACGCCCTCAGCCGAGACTCCATCCGGACAAATGTCAACATCCTCAACATAGCCTTCTCCACCTGTCGAGTAGGCATTTGTCGAGGGTAGGTTGACCAGATCAAAGGTTGGTTCGTCGTCGCCCCAGGGATGGAGCCGCTTGGTCATACCGGGGCCATTGGCCGCACGCTCCCATTCGGCTTCGCTACAGAGGCGGCCTCCGATCCAACCGCAGTAGGCTTGAGCTTGCCAGTAGTTCTTGGCGTTGACCGCGCGATCGGGGCAGTCGTCGCGGTCATTGCACTCTGGCGGGTAGTGGTTGACGATCGTCTCAGTGTCTCTTTGATCATGCTCCAGGCCCTCGTACGAGCAGACGCCTCTGTCCGCGCAGGCCTCATAGCGCTCGAGGGTCACCTCGTAGCGATCAATGCAGTAGGCATCCAGATGCACTGAATGCTCAGGGCGAGCATCTCCAGCGGGCCAGTAGGAGTCATTGGGAGGCGGATCATCCGTACCCATCGAGAAGTCTCCCGCAGGGATCAGGACCTGTTCACAAAACGCACCCTCACAG
>CAZEIY010000414.1:0-1833 GCA_964512375.1 uncultured Rickettsiales bacterium
GATCTACGAGGGTGCCGCAGAGCTATGCGATGGGCTCGACAACGACTGCAACGACCTCGCGGACTTCAGCGGCGATGGAGAAGGCGACGGCGATGCTGACGGCTCCCTTGCCTGTGCGGACTGTGATGATTCAGATCCAGCCAATCATCCAGATTTCGTCGAGCTATGTGACGGGGAGGATAACGACTGCGATGGCCTCGCGAACGCGGATCTGAGTGGTGAGGTCGATGGGGATGGAGATGGCTGGCTGTCCTGCAGCGACTGCGACGATCAGAGCGCCCTGTTCGCGCCAGGAGCACAGGAACTCTGTGACGGACTCGACAACGACTGTAACGGCTTCGCGGATGCCGACGCAGTAGGTGAGCTGGATCTTGATGGGGATGGCGTTCTTTCCTGTCGGGACTGCGACGACGACGATGCGGGTAACTACCCGGGGCAGACCGAGGCTTGCGATGGTGCGGACAATGACTGTAATGGCTTCGCTGATGCGGATGGGAGCGGCGAGGTAGATGCCGATCTAGACGGTTCTCTCTCTTGCGCTGACTGCAATGACGCGGACACAGCCAACTTCCCCGGTAACGTGGAGCTGTGTGATGGGGTGGACAACGACTGCAATCACGTCGCTGATGCCGATGGGGGCGGCGAGGCGGACGTTGACTTGGACGGTAGCCTCTCGTGTGCCGACTGCGACGATGCCGACCCTGCCAACTACCCGGGTAACTTGGAGTTGTGTGACGGTGCGGACAACGACTGCAATGGCCTCTCCGATGCGGATGCGGACCTGGAGGCCGATGCAGATGGCGATAGCTGGTTTTCCTGCGAGGAATGCGACGACAGCACGGCGTTGGTCTCGCCATCGGCGGCCGAGGTCTGTGATGGAGTGGACAACAACTGCGACGGAGTCGTCGACGAGAATGCTGTCTTCCAGGAGTTCTTTCTCAAGGGAGTGAACGGACCATCGGCGGATCTGTGGCTGTCGGAAGGTGATGGAGGCTTCAGCGGACCAACAGGCTACAGCCCGACTGGGAGCGGCACCGTGCATGGCGCTGTCTCGGGGGATTTCAATGGCGACGGGTACCTGGACTTCCTGCTCACGCGCGGCTTCAACGCCGTGCGGTCGTACCTGTATCAATCGGACTGTGAAGGGGGCTTCGACCAGGTGGAACAGAGTCACGCAGGTGGTCTCCAGTTGAGCGGTCGTTCGAACATCAGAACCGCAGCCGATCTGGATCTCGATGGAGACCTCGACGTGGTGGGCTGGGACTTCAATGACGGGGAAGGCTGGGTTTGGCTCAACGGTGGTGACGGCTTGATCTGGGATCGGCTGCCTTCGTTGCCCACTGATGTCCGCCCCTTTGATCTGCAGTGGGGTCCCAGTGGGTCGAGCTTCCGAGAAGTGGTCGCGATGCCGCCCGTCGACATGACCGGTGATGGTTTCCCCGATCTCGTGGAGTGCTTCAATCCTGACTGGGGTGGTGACGTGGCTGCCAGCTCAAGTTGTCAGGTGCATGCGGGAGTGGGGGACGGGACGTTCACCTCGACTCTCGCGCCAGAGTTTGGCGTACTTCGACGCCTCAATGGTCTGGCCCTGGCCGACTTCAACGGCGATGGCCACATCGACCTGCTCGGCGGACTCGATGACGACGGTGACGCAGGCCAGGTCTGGTTCTGGGCCGGCGGCTCTTCGTATCCGAGTGGACAGGGTGTCGAGTCTTTTGACATCAACGAAACACCTGGGACGGGAAGTGGGGACGAAGACCTTCCTGGATATGGATGGATGTCTCCTTACGATTGGAACGGAGACGGCTCAATGGACGTGCTTATCTCGTCGAT
>CAZEIY010000414.1:1843-4146 GCA_964512375.1 uncultured Rickettsiales bacterium
GCACGGATCGGCTGCTGACCGTGGCCCTGAACGATGGCAGCGCAAACTTCACTTTGCAGAGCATAGGCACCTCCACGCATGGACATGCGAGTACCTATCGTGAGGTTCAGGACATCATCTCGGTGCCGGTCTGGCCTTGAGTCCGCGGCGCTCAGTGTGAGTCGCCCACGCGGATGGGCAGGGGCACACCGTCAAAGGTAACAAGCACACGGTGTATTGCATGGGCCTTCAGGTTCGTCGGATCGAGAAACACGCGGTAGCCCAGTCGGATAGTGCCGTGTCTGAGATCGAAGCCAAGCTCGACTCCACCTCGGAAGCTGGACTGTCTGTCTGTCTCGCGTATCAGGGTGTGGGTGCAGTCGTTGGCAACTTTGCCGCACAGGGAGTCGATGCTCTCGACCTTGTGGTCGAAGCGATTCCAGCCAAGGCGAAAGCCGACGAGTGGAACGAAGTAGTTGCGTGCGCCCTCGCTGAAGATGGGCACTCGATAGCCCACGTGCATGCCTGTCTCTAGCGACCACCACAAGTCTCTGGGACGTGCTTCTCCACCGTTGTCTTCGGCGCTGATTGGCCCGCGGGTACCGACATCCACCTCGAACCATGGCTCCAGGCGCAGGCGGTCGAAGAACACGCCACGAAATCCCAGCGTCACCAGGCCCGCGAGGTGGGATGGTCCGTTGTGGGCGGCGACGCCCAATCCGCCCCAGCCTTGTAGGTGGTGCGGTCTCTTGTAGGGCTTCTCGAGTCGCTCTTCGTCGATGAAGGCTCTCAGCCGGGGAGCCGCTACGGCCAGGGTCCGACCGCCGGAGTCTGACAGAACCTGGGTCAGCAGGCCGACCACCTCTCCTGTCTCGTTGAAGACTGGCGCACCCAGGTCCTCGGGGCCCGTAGAACGATCCAGCAGAAAACCAGAACTCTGTGTGGGTGGATCCTCGCTGTGGACTGCAGCTACCCTCGCCCAGAGGCTGCTGAAGGATGTCAGGCCACTGATCGCGAGTCCGCGGTCATCGTTGCGGGTCGAGCCGCCGTGGCCGATGATTCGCACCGAATCGCCAACCTCGGGGGTACTGGTGGCGAGACGAGTGGCCTGTTTCTTCGGTCCACGGGTCTCCAGCTTGACGATGGCCAGATCAAGGGCGGTGTTGGTAGCGACGATATGCCCTCGTGTGCTGTGGCCACTACCGAGGCGAACATCAATCGGTGCGCCCAGGCGGACGACAGAGAGCAGGCAGAGCACCTCTCCACCTTCGGGTAACAGTAGACCGGCGCCCACCCGTCCTCCCGAGAAGATGCGGGCGACCGTAGCATCTGAACGAGGTGCCTCCGCTGTATGCGTCTGCGGTTCGGGTGTCTTCTCTGCTGGAGGCTCTTCGAGGGGAACTGCTGTGTTGTTCTCTGTAGGGAACTCCTCTGCTGGAGGTTGTTCCGTTGGGACTTCTTCGCCGGGTGCCTCGGCTTTGGGTTCCTGCTCAGTAGGGGGCTGGTCAGCGGCTACAGCTTGAGCGGGACAAAGCGTCAGCGCGAACAGGGGGATGAGCAGATACAACTGGATAGTGGAGTGGCGCATAGGGGACTCGCAGGGAGATTGACTGGACGCAGGGCACAGCGTGAACATCATAGTGGTCACGGCTCGGAGCGTGCTCGGAGAGCACCACGAAGTTTCCATTCCCGAGGTAACTCACGGATCAGGTGAAGCGAATACCAGCGGTAGTAGTTGCGAATCTGCAGATCGTTGATCTTCTTTGCACCTGATTTCCAGGCGCGGAAGTAGCCGAGAAGGTAACCGAGGGCTGTCTGGCGTCTGCCCCGGGCCAGGTCCACTGCTGTCTTGAGCAGCGCGTAGCAGGGGCCGATACCCCGGTAGTGCGCCGAGCGTCCGTAGTACTCCGTGTTAACCCTTGTTCCGAGAGGACGGGCATCAAAGACAGCCCATGGTTGGACGTGTGCATCCCAGCCCATGAGGCGTGCCTTGCACAGAGACACCGTGTCGGCGGACGGTCCCACGGGGTAGCCAGTTTCGTCCAAGCACTCGCGCCTCCACAATCGGCAGTTGCCGCGCACCCAGGAGAGGCGCTCTGGCCTGGATTTGTTGTCGATCATTCGCTCCAGCCCGCTGGTGATGCCGAGGCGGGGTGAGTCTTCCAAGAAGCAGATCAAGCGTTCGAAGTAGTCGGGACTGGGGAAGCAGTCAGCGTCGTTGATACCCACAGCAATGAAGTCCGCATAGTCGTCTCGCCTCCGCAGCAGTTCCATCCCTTGTTGCACCACCCCCGCGTATTTCTCTCCCAGTGCATAGGGTTGGT
>CAZEIY010000415.1:0-4141 GCA_964512375.1 uncultured Rickettsiales bacterium
CGCTCAGCGTGCTGAGCTCGGTAATCGTGCTCGGGAACAGCTCGGCCGAGCTCGCCGAGGGCGGGCTGTTGACCGCGGTCACCGAGCCCGAGACCACCGCCTCGCCGTCGTCGCTGCCGTCGCTGGGGATGGCCTCGACGCGAATGTCGTCGCCCTTGTCGAACCAGGCGCCACTCAACTCCTCGCCGGTCCAGCCGAGCACCTCGATCTCATTGACATACCAGCGGTAGCGCACCTGGGGCTGGTCCAGGGCGTCGGCGTCCTGCAGCCCCTCGGAGCTGGCCAGCAGCGCCACCAGCTCGCTGGGCGCCGCCGGGGCGAGGCTGACAGAGCTGAGCTGTGGCGCCGTGTTGTGGATGAGCACGGTGGCTTCGTCACGAGAGCCGTAGAGCAGACGATCGGCCGAGATCGGCGTCACCTGCACCTGCCACAGCTGCCCCTCGCTGGTCAGCACCGAGGCGACCGTGTCGCTGCCGGCCAGATCTGTCTGCACCTCATCATCCAGCAGCCACTGAATGTCCCAGGAATCCGCGCCGCTGGTGACAACGATGGTGAGGTCGTCGGTAGTGCCCGGCTCGGGGGGATCAATCGCCACGCTCAGGTCGATGAAGCCATCCAGTCCGTCGCAGTCCTGGTCGACCTCGTCTCCGGGAGTCTCGGCGGCGCCAGGGTGAATCGCGCTGTCGTTGTCGTTGCAGTCGTAGATCTCCTGGCCGGCCAGCTCCTCGTTGCCGGGGTAGCCATCGCCATCAATGTCGATGCCATCACCGCCGTCGCAGTCCTGGTCCACATCGTCGCCGTACGGATCATCTGCGCCGGGATAGATGAGCGGATCGGCAGAGCCGCAGTCATCGGCATCAAGGCTGCCGTCGCCATCAAAGTCGAGCAGCACCTCGCTGTCTGTGTCGCAGCCGACAGTGACCAGCGCGATGCTGAGACATAGAAGCCAGGGTTTCATCACCACCTCCCAACAGAAAGGGTAGCGCAGATCTGGGGAGGAGAGCCCGCTACAGACTGACCTCCCCTGCCCTAACGAGAACCGAGGCATCGGTGGAGGCGCTGAAATCGCTCCGCGTGATCCGTGCGCCCCTGAGCATCCCCTCAGCCAGTTGAGTCACTTCTTGTTTCATCCTGTGAACCATGAGCGTAGACCACGCCAGCGCTTGTCGTTGAATGGGGCCCTCTTCAGGGTTTCTGCGCATTCCTGGCGCCATTCATCCGCCCAGTCTGGGAGCAGCGATTGCCAACAACGAGTATCTAAACACCACATAGCGCCTTGTATCTGAGCTACTCGTCATCAACGACGAGCAACGACTACATAGTTCTCGTCCGCCTCAATATGGTGAGTGCTGAAGTCTCGTAGACCGGCCGCACGGCACCACTCAATGGCTTCCCGTGCACTGTAGATAGCGCCTTCCTCGGTGAACATTGCCATGCTGATCCCGAAACGTAGTACGCCTACGGGGCCTCCGCGGTCATCGTCCATGGCGCAGTCTTTGAGGAGCAGAGAGCCCCCCGGCGCCAGGGAACGGGCGATACGTTGGATCAGCCCGGCGTTGGTCTCGGCGCCGAAGCAATGCACCACGTTACTTAGGATGGCGATGTCCTGGCCGGCGGGGATCTCATCGCAGCACAGGTTGATGGCCTGGAACGTCGCGCGTCCGGCGAGGCCGCGTCCGGCGGTAATCCTACCAATCTCGCCCCCTGCTTCGGGGCGGTCAGCCAGCAGCGCCTGCGCATCGGGAAAACGCTCGAGGGCTGCATACGCGTAGGTCCCCGGACCACAGCCGAGATCGATGATCCTGCGCACATCGCCATCGGGGATGAGCGCAGCCAGTTCCTTCGCCGGCTCCCTGGTCACCGCATCCATGTAGCGCAGGAACTCGGCCTTCTTCTCTGTGCTCGTCTTGCCGCCTGCCGCGGCGACCTCGATGGTGGGTCCACCACGCAGGATGTCCGGGGCGCGGCCACGGCTGTCCAGGAACTGCGGCATTGTGGTAGCGGGCAGCCCTACACCGTAGGGGAGCGTTGGATCGAAGAACTTCTCGTCGCCCTGATGCAGCCAGAAGCGTCCGTCTTCGTACCGGATCATGCCCAGGTGCGCTGCAAGCTCGAGGAATGGCTTGAGACGGCGAGCGACCAGCCCCAGCTTTCGGGCGACCTCGTCCGCAGTGGCAGGTCCCGCTGCCAGGGCACCGTACGCGCCGACCTCGTGCAGGGATAAGAGTACGACCGCGTCGTCGATCATGGACCGAAAGTGGTGCAACTTCTCGACGCGGGGACTCTCATGTTCGCTCATGTGCACTCCAGAATGACCGACAGCGTTCAGGTCACGAGTGGGACGACGCTGGGACCCGAACTGACCAGCAGCACCTCAAGACTGCCATACTCCAATGGCTCTTTGGCGACCCAAATCACACTTCAGGCAATCGGACTTTCGGTTCAATCACACACCGCCAGCTCAGCAGACTGAACCGAACACCTCTTATCGGACCGTTACGTTAGTCTGTGCGCTTAGGAGGGGTGATGAAGCACTCAGCATTCTGGATATTGCTTTCCGCCTGTTTGCTGCTGGGGCTGCCCCTCGGCTGCCTTGTCGAAGGCGATGACGACGACACCAGCGATGACGACGACACCAGCGGAGACGACGACACCAGCGGTGATGACGACACCAGCGGTGATGATGACTCAACGGTCGACGACGATGATGACTCGACGGTCGACGATGATGACTCGACGGTCGGCGACGATGACGACGCCACTGCTGCGGTGTGTCCCGGTCTCAGCGCGAGCATCTCTACCCAGGCCGATGTTGCTGCCTATGAGCCCTGCACAGCCTTATCTACGGTGTACCTGCACGAGACCACCGGGGTCGTCGACGTGACGCTTCCGAACCTTGAAACAGTAAGTGATTACGTCTACTTCCACATCAACGCAGACGTCGCGACGATCTCGATGCCTGTACTACGGGAAGTCGCTGGCTATCTCTACATTCATGAAAACGCACAGCTGACCTCAGCGTCCTTCCCCAGCCTTGAGACGGTGGGTCGGTACCTACATGTCTACAACAACAACTCTCTCGTGGATCTCAACCTGACCACATCACTGGTTGCAGTAACCGAAGACACATCCATTGTGGGCAACACAGCCTTGTGTGTTCCTGCCCTGGACTGGCCGAATATCACTGGGGGCAACGTCAACATCTCGGGAAATGACACGTGCCCGTGAGAACACTGGCGATCGCAGGAGACGACGACGGCTGGCGGACGGGGAGTAACAGAGCCCAAACGGAGAAGCCAGTAGCGTCGACTGGAGGGTCGGCCGAGCAGCGCTAGCTGTGCCCCAAATCGAGTAGCATGACGCCCTTGATCGGACCTATTCGCCGTGAAGCTTTGGACTAGAGGCGGATTCGGGGTTCAGTCAGGCAGAGTTGAGATAATCTAGGCCATCGAATCTGCACACCGAACCCCGCCTTTTCTTCGTGCGGCTGTCATCTATCGGTCGCTGCTGTTCCTGGTCGCCATCCTCCTGGGCTGCCAGCCTGGGGCACTGGACGAGCCGGGGTCGGACCCGCCACTTCCGTCGCCGTCAGACGAAGAAGGCATCCACTGTCCAAACCCATGGCAGGAGGGCAGCGAGCCGCGTCTGACCGCCTACTCCGCTGAGCTCGGCCTGGGGCGCTCGCTACTGGAGCCGATGATGGCTATGGGTGGTCATGTCACTACGGTGGTCAATGACCTCGATGGTGATGGCGAGCTCGACATCGTCATTCTCAGTCACCTGGACGACCCCATCTTCTTTCGCGGCCTGGCCGGTGGAAGCTTCGAGGAGGTCGAGGTCGTGCTGAACTTCGACGAGATCCCGCCACCCGAGTGGTTGGGTGACATGGAACTGCGAACTCGCAAGATGAACGCCTCGAGCGTTGACCTCGACGGCGATCACCTACCCGAACTGCTGTTCACCGGACTGGGATTCCGAGGTTCCTTCGTAGTGCGCCTGCAAAACCTCGGAGACTTCCAGTTCGGGGCTCCACAACGCATCTATGACATCCCCAACCCCGAGTGGCTCATAGAAAGCCACACTGTCGCCGACTTCAACCAGGACGGTCTCCTCGATCTCGCCCTGGGAGTCACCTTCATGG
>CAZEIY010000416.1:0-4119 GCA_964512375.1 uncultured Rickettsiales bacterium
CATCCTGCTCGAAGTCCCCGCCGACGATCCCATGGACAGTCCCTGGCAAGACCCAGGGATGCTTGCGCTGGCTGCCAAGGCAGAACAGATGCTGCTCGAGGCTCCCAGCATCCGCTCTACCGACTCCGTTCTCGGCCTCCTGCGAGAGATGCGCTTCGTTCAACGGGGTGGGACAGCCTCCAGCCTCGATCGAGGGACGCTTCCCGAGAGTTCTGCTGAGATAGCCGAGCTGCTCCTGCTCGCCGAGCTGTCCGGCAACGCGCAGGTGCTCAGCAGCCACCTGAGCATGGACCGACGCATGCTGCGCATCACTGCACGCTGTGGCGATCTGGGTGCCCAGCGCTACCTGGCCCTGGAGAAGAAGCTGTACCGAGAACTCGGCACGCTGTTCGAGAGGGCGCCGGCCGCTGTCACGGTTACACTGACAGGTACCACCCAGGTGGGCTACAGCGGCATCGACTCACTCATCCGTGATCTTCTGCGCAGTCTCAGTTGGGCCTTCGTACTCATCTTCATCACCTTGTGCGTACTGTTCCGTTCCTGGAAGCTCGCGGCGCTGTCGATGGGTCCGAACCTCTTGCCTATCGTCGCCGTACTGGGAAGCCTCGGCTGGATCGGCCAGCACCTCGAGACACTCTCCGCGATGGTGTTCTCCATCGGGTTGGGCATCGCGGTCGACGACACAATCCACTACGTCGCACGCTACTGGCTACAGTCCAGAAGAAGCCGTCCAACGAACAACCGAGCGCACCGGTCGCGCCATCCTCTACACGTCTGCAGTGCTCATGCTCGGCTTCGGCGTGTTGTACACATCCGCCTTCCCGCCCAATCACAGCTTCGCCATCCTGGCGGGATCAGTGATCTTCGCAGCGGTCATCGCAGATCTCTTCGTCCTTCCAGCCATGCTCTTGTACTTCCGGCCCGAAATCCCAACACGTCCCCGAGTCTCCTGAAGGCTTCAATCAGACAACCAAAGACCAACAGATCCCTCGTTTGAGGCTGTCGGGCATCAAGCTGCCCGCTATAGTGGTCCGACACCTGCTTATGGATTCTTATCATGCAACTCAATACGCCCCCTCTCTATCGCCCCTTATCATTCACCTTAAGCCTCACTGCGTGCGTCCTGATGTTGGTCGCGCCGCTCCCTGCGCTCGCCTGCGGAGGCCTGTTCTGTCAGACCCAGCCGGTTGAGCAGAACGCCGAACGCATCCTCTTCGAGGTCAATCCCGACGGCACGGTCACCGCCGTCGTTGAGATCACCTTCACTGGCTCTGCATCCGACTTCAGTTGGGTCGTACCTGTACCCGACACGCCCACCGTTGACGTCGTGCCCCAGAGCACGCTGTCACTGCTGGACACCGCGACGGTGCCTCAGATCATTCCGCCCCCCACCACCTGCACCGGCAACCTGTTCCCGCCAATGATGGGTGGTGCTTCAAATGAGAGCGACTCCTCCCCAGCGTTCGATGGCGATGATGACGATGGCGTAGACGTCATCGATCTGCCCGCAGTTGGTCCCTACGACGACATCCGCGTGGTGTCGTCCGATGACCCTCAGGCGCTCATCACCTGGCTGCAGGACAATGACTACCTGATCACTGAAGAGATGGAGCCCTTCGTCGCCAACTATGTCGAGCAGGGCTACAAGTTCCTGGGCATGAAGCTCAACCCCACCGCGGGAATCCAGGACATCTCCCCAGTCAAGATGAACTTCACCTCGGACCAGCCCATGGTGCCCATCGTGCTGACCTCAGTAGCCGCTGAGCCCGAGATGGGCGTGCTCGTCTTTGTTGCGGCCGACCAGCGCTTCGAGGCCGACAACTTCGAGAACCTCGAAGTCAGCATCGATGAGGTGCAGATGAACCCCCGCACCCAGCAGAACAACTACTACGCCCTGGCTTCGAAGATCGTCGATGAAGCCGGCGGACAGGCCTTTATTACAGAGAATGCTCAGTCGGCCGGCGAGGTCAGCGGCTCGGTGGGCAACATCTTCCTCAACACAAGCGATGCCGAGGAAGCACAAACGTATGTGCAGGAGCTGCTCTCGCGTCGTAGCTACATGACCCGGCTATACACTCGGGTCTCCGGTTGGGAGATGCTCGCCGATCCCTACTTCCAGCCTTCTGCTGGCCCCGACGTCAGTCGTTTTCTGGACCTGAGCACCCGGCCTGCGGTCGAGGTGTGTGCTCCCAGCACCTCGGACAGCCGTAAGGCCTGCGGTGACATGTACTGCGGTGTCGGTGCCAACTGCGCCACCACCGATGATGGCATTGACGGCTGCGTCTGCCCCGTGGGCACGGTCGCGCGCAGCATCTCAGCCCCGCTGGGGCTGGGTCGCCCGGTCGCTCGCACCGTCACCTGCCAGGTAACCGCTCACGACATGCTCGCCTCCGCGCGCGCCGAAGGCACTGCTCCTCAGGACGCCTGCATCAACGCCACCTGCGGCGACAACGGCCAGTGCGTCGACACCAACGGGTTCCCCACCTGCACCTGCGATGACGGCTATGCCGCAATCACTGATGCCGAGGGAGCACTGACCTGCTCGAAGATCCAGGCCGAGTACAACTCCGATGCCATCGGAGACTGGCAGCGTGGCTGCTCCTGCTCGTCAGCGGCAGGCACCGAAGAGATCAGCACCTGGGCCCTGGCGCTCATGCTGCTCATGCCACTGGCCGGCCTGCGACGCCGCCGCGAATAGGCGCAAGCAGACCCAATGAATACAGCGGGGGCTCTTTGGGGCCCCCGCTCTCGTTCTGGTCAGTCACCCTCGCGGCAGCAGTAGACATATGCACGATTCCGGTTAGGATTCCGCGCAATGAACAAGACACATCTGCTCGCCATCCTCCTCCTGGCTTTGGCTACCTCGGTCCTGGTGGCCTGTGGTGGTGAGCCCGGTACGGGGCCCTACGTCGACGAGTGCTCAAACGCGGCGGGAGCAACCCGCCGCCCAGAAGTCACCATCACCTCTCCTGGGAACGCAGAGCCCTTCGACTCGAGCGATTCGATCAACTGGGTCATATCCGTCAGTGACGAAGACACCGCCCTCGATGATCTCGAGGTAGAGCTGCTCGACTACAGCACAGCCGGTTACCCCGAGACCATCGATGTCACAGTCCCCGGAGCCGATAGCGACGGCCGCATCAGCTTCTCAATCGACGCGAGCATCCTCGCCAGCGGCCAGAATCCCGTGCGCGCCCGCGCCACAGATCCTGACGGTTGTTTTGGAGAAGACGACGTTCTGATCTGCATCGATCAGGCCACCTGTCCCTGACCAAGAGAGCCGCTCCAACGCCAGGCGGCACGCAGCCTGCTGAGAAAGCTCGCACGTTCCCTACGTCCCGAACGGACCTGCGAGACCATTCGCGCCACCACAGTGCGGTGTATCCCCAGAGCCTGCCAGCGCGACTCCTGCCCTGGCTCGGTCCACGCCCTCAACTCTTCAGCCCAGGCCGGCGAAGTTCGCCAGGCTCGATCCAGGTCATGAACCTTCCCCCGTACGGGTGGTAGCTCCTGAGCTGAGACCGAAGGCGCGTGGCGTAGCAGCATGTGTCGAAGCAGCGATCGGTTGTGACGGTCTTGCGAGTCCAAGCCCAGGCAGAAGGACAGCAGCGGTTCGTCCCAGGGAATCGGCACCACCGGAGTGAGCGCCAGGCGTGAACGAACACCATCCCAGGTCGCGCCCTGTTGGCGAGCCCACAGATTGGCCCAGGCCAATCTCCCTGAATCGGATGCCCATGCCGGCGCCGGCGGCGACGCCGAGCAGCCCTCTGGCTCGACGGTCGAAACACCCAGCCGCGCCAGCCGACGGGGCGGTGAAGGCCCGGGCATCGCCGTGTCGCCCCAGACCACGTCACCAGAAGTGCCCGAGAGAAGCACATCACACTGCTTGGACCAGCCAAGATCCGTCGCCGCCCCTGGCGCGCGCGCCGGCCCCCCATAACCAGAGGTAGCCCGCCACACTCGCTCCTCCGCACGCAATGCGGCATCCACAGACAAGACGCTCAGCTCGTGGCGCAAGCCCAGGCGACGAGCAAGCTCCACCGCTACGGGCAAATCGGCGCAGTCCTCATCACCAAACGTCCCGGCGCTGAAGCGACTACGGTCCACGGAAGCGGCAGC
>CAZEIY010000417.1:0-3593 GCA_964512375.1 uncultured Rickettsiales bacterium
TGGCCTTCTTGAGCTTGTGCTCCTTCTTGCCGGTCTTGCCTTCCTCTTCCTTGGCCTTGGCGCCCTCACCGGCGTCCTCGTTGCCTGAGGGCTTCTTCTCCTTCTTCTCCTTCTCGACCTCCTGCACCATCAACTCCACGAAGCGATCAGGGATCGTGATGATCTCCTGGCTCGCGTCATACGGGGTCAGCATGAGGTTGATGGCCAGAGCGCCGCCCAGGAACAGGAGGGCAGCGAGTACTCCGAGGTAGAGCCAGTCGGTGTCCTTGCCAAACGGTGCAGGGATCACTTTGGCCTTGTGCACTCGGTGAATGAAGAAGATCACGTGGCCGATGTCATTGACGAAGCGTTCGTCATCTCCGAGCTCGACTTGGTGGTAGCCACCCTTCTGGCCAGCGACCTGTTTGGGCTGCGCCCTTCCGCTGCCGATCAGGTCGGCGGTGCTCGTGCGGTTGCCAGCGGACTCAATGAAGCCAACCGAATCCCCTGTGAAGTTGACCAGCACGTTGCCATCGCTCTGCTCAACGATGGGGAAGTGGTCGCTAGGCAGGCTGTCGGAGTCGACAAAGAAGTCCTGTGCCAGCTTGCGAGAGCGCAACTCGTCGTAGCCGAAGCCAATGGGCAGCAACAGGAAGATGAAGAAGGACAACATCATCGTGTTGAGCACCAACTCGCGTTCCTTCTCGCGCTTGCGCTCACGTTCAAGCAGGAAGATGCCCTTGTCTGCGGCCCGTAGACTGCTGGAGTCTTCGCGGTTCTCAATGAGGAAGTCCCGAAGCGCCTCGTGGGCGACCATTGCCGTCTCGCGCTTGGCGATAGGCATCAGGTCGTAGTCAGTGAGCTCGGGGTTGCCGTCGTGTGCATCCTTGAGGAGCACTCGGGCACGGACTCGCAGCGCGCGCAGGTAAAAGTCACCGGCATCACTCGTCTTGAGGTCTTCGGGAGCGGTCTCAAAGGCCTTTTCATAGTGCTCGCGGCTCTGGTCCAACTTGCCGCGGTTCATCAGGCACTCAGAGAACAGGGCGTTGAGCTCGAAGTCGTCTTTGCGGTCATCGAAGCCGAGCAGTACCTCGGCAGACTCACACATTCCGCGGACTCGGGACTTGACTCGGGAGTTCAAGTACAAGGTCTCGTGAATGTCCTTATAGAGGGCATCACGCGCTGCTATGTCGTCTTCGCTCGGGCCCCACAGGAAGACCTCGTCGTCCACCTTGAGTTCAGAGGTCTTGCCATCACGAGACATGGCGTAGACCTTGCCCGGGTCCATGCCGGCAACGAGCATGAGCACCTCAGCCCCTGCTTCCATATGGATGCGGGTGGCTAGCACGACGTCTTCGACAACGCGCTTCTCATCCAGGTCGTCGTAGATCTCGTACTCACGCTCGAAGTCCTTGTAGAGGTCAATCCAACTCTGGCGGAGCTCACCCTTAGCTGCCATCTCTCTGGCGATGGGCATCATCTCGTCGCGAATGAAGTCCTCGTAGTCCGGCCGCTCGAACATCTCGAACTGGGGTGGGACCAGCGGGATGTTGCTCCGGTTGCGCTTGATAGCCTTCTCAAAAGCCTTCTTGGTTGCAGCGGTCCAGCCATCCTTGTAGTCACGAAGTGGGTTGGCGGGCTCAAGCTTGGCAAGTCGCTCCTCTTCGGCCGCGGCCCGCTCATCGCGGATTTCTTCCATCACGGCATTCCTGGCGCGGTTCTGGAAGACAACGCGAGCTTCAGCTTTGCACTTGCGGTCGCGAGCCACGGGGCTGGACATGCCCTCTACCTCGCTCGCAGTCTCTACAGCGAGCACGCTCGCACAGAAGTCCTCGCCCTTGAAGGACTCGTTGGTGCCGGCTTCTTGCTGTTTCTTGTCGTGACGGTCGCGGGCCTCGGCCTGCCTCTCGTTGTGCTTCTTCTCAGCGGCCTGGTACGAATCCCTGATCTTGCGGTCGTACTTGCTGCGGCTCTTCGCCATGCGCTCTTCGGCCTCGGCGGTGAGATCTTCGTTCTCTTTCTTGAGTTCTTCAGCACGCTGCTTGGCCTTCACAGCGGCCTTCTCAGCGGCTTTGTCTTTCCACTTCTGAATGAGCGCGAGGTCACTATCTGGAATTCTCGGCGGCTCAGGGATACTGATCTGCTTGGTCATGAAGAAAGCAGAGCCAAGAACGAGGATTGCTGTGAGCAGTCCCGACGCAATCTTGATGGGCTTGGCGCGTCGGTCGCCGACATACACGGCATCGGTGCTCGAGTCGAAGTGCTTGACGTTGAGTACGGTGCCCGACCAGAGTTCGGCGATCTCAAGCACCTTGGGCGCCTTGCGGTCGATGCCCATGTCGGATTCCGCGGTGCCGGAACGTAGGATGAAATCCATCACGTCCTCGGCATGTTCGACCTCGGGCTCTGGTGCGGAGGTGTCAGCCTCGATAGGGGCAGGGCCCTCGTCGGTATCTTCTTCGGGCTCGGGCCAGTTAACACCGAGCTTGATCGTGGTCTTGCCCAAGCGTACTTCATCGCCGTTGTTGACCGCGCTGTTGTTGACCGTCTCTCCGTTGAGGAGGGTGCCCGATTCGCTGCCGAGGTCGAGCAGAGTCACGCTGCCGTTATCAGCCACCTGCACAGCGGCGTGGAGGTCAGCGAGACCGTCATCGTTGATCTGCAGAACGGCAGCGCCACCCTTGCCGATCGTGACCATCTCCTGCTCGAACTCCTGAGTGCCGGCGTCGGTGCCGTCGACGGAGATGGAAAAGGAGAGGGTAGGGAGCGAATCCTGCTCGGCCATGTGGCGGGTCCTCGGTGCTCAGGTGGGCTGCGGTGTTGCTGCGCCCTGGTTGGGAAGGTGAGTCGGGTCCGGTCAGGTCACTTGGGTCAGCGGCGCCCAGTAGGGCCCGGTAGCTGAGCCGGAGGGGTTGGTAGTGCGAAAAAACAGCGGTTAGCGGACCTGGTTGACTGAGTCGATCATCTCCTGGCTGAAGTTCTCCTTCAGTCGGATCAGGGGATTGAATGAGGACTGCCTCTTGTCGAGCAGGTAGGCCCCATGCGGCTTCTTGAGTTCGCCATCGATGGATACATCCTCGAAGTCGATCTCGGTCTTCTTGCGATAGCGGACCTCGGGCTCATCGCCCTGTGCAAGAGCCACGGGAGCCGCAAAGGTAAGGCCCAGCGCGACGCTGAGGATCGTGGTCAGTGCTCGTTTCATGGCTCTATCGCTCCTTTTGAGGCGCACATTGTGCCAGATAATCCCTTCGGACCGAAGGACTGCTGTGGATTCATCAGCGGTGCCACCATTCTACTGGGTGCACCTCGGATATTCCCCTCTTAGTTTGACTCCTCGCTCGGCTCACTGTTCCCACTTTCTGCGCTGGGGGCGGGAGCGGCTTGTTCGCCACCCTCAGATCCTGCCGCAGCTTCGTCACCCTCGGCGCCCACCGCAGCTTCGCCACCCTCGGCGCCCGCCGCAGCTTCGCCACCCTCGGCACCGCCCTCTTCGGGAGCAGGCTCTGGGATGTCGATGGCGCCTCCACCAGTCCACTCCGTCTTGTCGACGATGGACTTGCCCTCTTCGTCAACCAGCGCGTTCCGATAGTACTCGAGCATGAACTCATCGAGGT
>CAZEIY010000417.1:3641-4108 GCA_964512375.1 uncultured Rickettsiales bacterium
ACTGGCCCTGCTCCTCCATGAAGAAGAAGTCTTCGGACTCAATGGCGAACTGAGCAGCCTCAACCTGGGAGACGAACACTTCGGCCCAGGAGGGGTCCTGGAAGATGTCCTTGTACTTGAGGAAGACGCGCTCGGCGCGTGCCATCTGGGCCTTCAAGACAACCGCCTTCTCCTTGGCCTTGGCCTCCAGCTCCTTGAATTGGCGCTCAATCTCGGCCAGTTCAGCAGCTGCCCGAACCTCTTCGGCGATGTCGGCATCCACCTTGGCCAACCACTTGGCGACCTCCGGTTCGTTGGAATTGCATTCCTGCAGGTTGCTGAAGGTCCTTTTGGCCTCTTTGTACTTCTTCTGGAAGAGATGTTGGACGATCCCCTTGTTGAGCAGGGCGATCTCCTGGCACTTGTCGATGGCGAGGATGGTGTCGTACTGCTCGATTGCTGAGTCCATCTCGAGGATGCCGCGATAG
>CAZEIY010000418.1:0-4103 GCA_964512375.1 uncultured Rickettsiales bacterium
TGCTGACGGCCATCGCCTCGGCCAGCGACGACGATCTGGACACAGTGACCATGCTGCATGCCTGGTTCGTCAACGAGGTGCAAGTGAGCCCCAGCCCCACCGATCAGCTCGACTCCACACACTTCGACAAGGGCGACAGCATCTACGTGGTGCTGACACCGAGCGACGGCAGCGATGAAGGAACGCCGGTCACCAGCAACACCGTCACCGCGGTCAACACGGCACCGCTGGCCGTGAGCGCCAGCGTCGACCCCACCGAGGGCACCGAAGAGACGATGTTCTCGTGCGCGGTCAGCGGCTGGCTGGATCCGGACCCTGCTGACAGCGAGGCCTACGATGTGCAGTGGTACATCAACGAGGTGGTCTCAGTCCCCACGGCCACGCTCGATGGCACATCCTTCGACCGCGGCGACACCCTGCGCTGCGAGGCGACCCCCAACGACGGCGAGGAAACCGGCAGCACCCTGGTCAGCGGCGCAGTCACCGTCGGCAACACGGTGCCTGTGATCTCGTCGGTGACCATCGACCCCGCAGCAGGCGACGAGGGCACGACCTTTACCTGCCTTTCCTCGGGCTGGCTGGACCCCGACCCTGCGGATGCCGTGCCGCTCTACAACATTCAGTGGTACGTAGGCGAGGCGGGTAGCGAGGTGGCATCAGACTACGGCGAGGCCATCGACGGTAGCTCGTTTGACCGCGGCGACAGCATCTACTGCGAGGTGACGCCCATCAACGAGCTCATCGTCGGCAGCCTCCTCGAAGCAGGCGCAGCGATGACGAGCGCAGCGATCGTGGTGGGCAATGCACTTCCGCAAATCGATCACGCCCTGATCGAACCGATCGGTGCGACAACCACCGACACCTTGGTTGTGACCCCCTGGGGCTGGACAGACGGCGACGGCGACGCAGCCACCTACCAGTACCAGTGGTCGATCGAGGACCCCGGTGGGAATGTGGAGAACGGTGGCACGGCACAGACCCTGGCCCCTGGCGAGACCCTTCGCGGGGACACCATCACGGTCGAGGTGACCCCCACCGATGGCATAGGCTCTGGCTCGATGGTGCTGGCAGGCATCGATGTTGATTCCGATGGAGTGCCTGACGTATTTGAACTGGTCATCGCCAACACCCCTCCCGGCGCCCCGGTCGTCTCTGCGATCCCAGGCAGCCCGCAGAGCAGCGACGACCTGGTGTGCAGTATCGCGACCGAGTCGGCCGACCCCGACGTCACCGACGGTGTCGATAGCCTCAGCTACGACTTCGAGTGGCTCGATGACAGCGGCCCGAGCACGTACGTATTGCTGGCAGGCACAGCAAGCTCCACCCTGACCGTGCCCAGCTCGGCGACCAGCCAAGGACAGAGCTGGACCTGTGAGGTCACTCCATCGGACAGCGAAGGCGCCGGAACGGTAGGCAGCTCGCTGTTGGTCATCAACACGCCGCCAACCGCACCCACGATCAGCGTCAGCATCGGCACAGCACCGGCTGACGCGGACCTCTTGTGCTCCATCACCACACCGGCGAGTGATGCCGAGGGTGATTCACTCAGCTACGACTTCGAGTGGCTCGACCCCGCCGGCAACGTCGCCTACAGCCTGACCGGGGGCGCAGAGTCTGCCACCTTGAGTGTGCCTGCCGCGGCCACAAGCGAGGATGACACCTGGACCTGTAGCGTGAACGCCACTGATGGTCTGGCGGCAGGGCCGGCAGCCCAAGAGACCATCGTGGTGCCCACAGTAGAGGCCTGTAGCAGCCTGTCCTTTGACGGGATCGATGACTTCGTCGAGGTCGCAGATGCTGCCGGACTTGATCTGCGCACTCAGATGACGCTCAGCGCCTGGGCAAAAGTGGCCTCCAAGCCCATGGGAAATTTCATCGTCTCCAAGGGGCAGGACTCCAGCAGCAGCTATGCCTGGGCGCTGAACATTACGGCAGAGGCTCATCCCTTGATGGTCTTAAATGAGCCGGGCAACAACCCACATGCTCTCGGGGACTCCACTGTTGCCTACGAGCGCTGGTATCACATCGCTGGTACCTATGACGGTGCTGAGCTCAAGGTCTATCTTGATGGAATTCTGGACGGCTCGACCCAGACCACCATGGACCCTGGTGATCAGAGCCTGCCTGTCTTGATCGGCCGCTGGCCAAATCAAAGCTACTTCCTGGACGGCGAAATCAGCGAGATCGTCCTGTACGACACAGCGCTGGCCGCCAGCGACATCGAGCAGCTCCGAGATGCCGGGCCATCCGCCGTCACCTCGGCCTCGCCAGTTGCCTGGTGGGACTTCGAAGATGCTACCGGCAGCACCCTGTCCGACATCTCGGGCAACAACCACCACGGCACCATCAACGGCGGCGCCACCTGGACCTCTTCCTGCCCCTCCGAAGACCTCGACGGCGACGGCGTTCCCACCTGGCAGGACTGCGATGACGGCGACGAAGACTCAACTGGTCACGCGGAAGACTCGAACTGCGATGGGGTCGAGGACCTGACCACCAGCGGAGGCATTGAGCTTATCGGACTCGAAGGAGGCACCTTTGAGATGGGGTGCACGGCGGGCCAGTCAAATTGCCAGTCCAATGAGTCACCCGCCCATAACGTGACGCTGACCAACGGCTTTTGGATGGGTGAGACCGAGGTGACTCAAGGGCAATACCAGGCGCTGATGGGAAACAACCCGTCGAACTTTCCCGGTTGTGGCAGCGACTGCCCCGTGGAAATGCTCAACTGGTACGACGCGGTGGCTTTGGCGAACGAATTATCCACCACTGAAGCTCTACCACCGTGCTACACGGTCAGCGGGACCACTGTTTCGGTAAACAGCTCAAGCGGCTCCGTCTATGACTGCATTGGCTACCGATTACCTACAGAAGCTGAGTGGGAGTACGCGGCACGTGCGGAAACTGACCTGCTTTATGCGGGAAGCAATACCGCATCTGAGGTGGCCTGGTACATGGACAACAGCAGCAACTCAACTCATCAAGTAACCAGTAAGCCCCCCAACGCCTGGGGCCTGTATGACATGAGCGGCAACGTCTACGAATGGACCTGGGACTGGTACGATCCTGACTACTACAACAACAGCCCTGGCTCCAACCCTGAGGGGCCCTCGAGCGGCACCAACAAGACTCGGCGCGGCGGAGGCTGGAACGACTACGCTGCCACCGACAACCGGGTGGCCAAACGTGTTAGCCGCCCTCCAGGCGATCCTCTTAATAGTTTTGGCGTCCGCCTCGCCCGCACCGTGATGGTAGACGGCGACGGCAGCAGCGCATCCACCCCCGGAACGGACTGCTCGACGATTCTCAATAGCGGCTTCTCGACCGGCGATGGCAACTACTGGATCGACGGAGACGGCAGCTCGGCTTTTGAGGCCTACTGCGACATGAGCACTGATGGGGGAGGATGGCTTCTTGTCTCGACGCAGCAACCTAATGGCTTGCTCAGTTCGTCTGCTGCTAGCACCAATGTTGTCTATAACCTGGGCATCAACCAGAAGTACTCCAACGTCGTCTTGCAGCAACTGGCCGATCTTGGCGACTACCACGTCATGGTGGAAGAGAACTCCGGTGCCGACCGGGATGCGGGCCTGGTGATGGTGTACCGCTTGCCCCAGGGAACTGGCCTGCGCTTCGACGGGCAGGATGTACCGGTGGAGACGGTCGACTGGTACATCGGCGGAGGGCAGTATCACACCGTGGACAACAACGCGGGCAGCACTGGCTCCTGGTCGCCAGCCAACAACCAGTACTACGGGATCTCTGTCCACACTGGGAGTCAAGGTGACGCGTGGAATGGACTACCTCTCGACCAGTGTTGCGTAGAGAAGGGGGACTTCTCTGTAACCGCTGGCAGTAACTGCGACTACAAACTCGATTTCGACCCCGCCCAGGGCGGGACGGTGGGCAGCAGCCACTCGGGTACGACACGGTGTATCCACGGCATCACGGGCATCGGCATCAGCCACTGGGTCCGCAGCGCCGCTCCGGACCTGGACGGCGACGGCTACTACAACGAAGAAGACTGCGACGACAGCGATGCCAGCATCTACCCGCTGGCCGGAGACACTGCAGGGGATGGCGTGGACTCTGACTGCGATGGC
>CAZEIY010000419.1:0-4099 GCA_964512375.1 uncultured Rickettsiales bacterium
ACTGCGATGACAACGACATCACGCTGTACCCCGGCAACGCGGAGCTCTGCGACGGTATCGACCAGGACTGCGATTCGGTCGCTGACGACGGCCTGGACGGCGACGGGGACGGTGTCACCAGTTGTGGACCTGACGGCACACCCAACACGGCCGACGACGACTGCGACGATGGGGACTCCGATAACTTCCCCGACAACACCGAGATCTGCGACGGCCAGGACAACGACTGCGACTCCGAGCTCGACGAAGGCACTGACAACGATGGGGACGGTGTCACTACCTGCGGGGCTGACGGCATCACCGGCAACAACGACGACGACTGCGACGACAACGACCCGCTCAACTTCCCCGGTAATATTGAGGCCTGCGATGCGGACGACGACGACTGTGACGGCAGCATCGACGAAGACTTCGACGGCGACGGAGATGGGACCACGACCTGCGGCGCCGATGGCATCACCGGCAATAGTGATGACGACTGTGATGATGGTACGCCCTCGCTGGCCGCCTATGACGGGCTGAATAGTCTCTGTCCGGCGGAGTCATGCCTCTCTATCCTCGTCAACGGATTTGACAATGGTGACGGTGGCTACTGGCTCACCCCGAATGGGCCGAGCACCCCTGCCGTCGAGACCTACTGTGACATGACCACCGACGGCGGCGGTTGGACCTACGTGGGTCGGGGCTCCAATAGCTCGACCCAGACCAACAGTGCCTACTCTTCTGTGCAGACCAACCCGGACTCCACCGGCCGGTGGCACTTTTCTGCTGCCGCGATTAACAACCTGGTCGGCAACACCACACCCTATGAGAGCTATGTCACCATGGGGCTGAACGGTGACGCCGAGTCTGGGGACATCGGTGAGTACCGGGTGCGTCGTGAGAACATCGCCATGAACTTCGAGAACAACTCGATGGGCAACTACTCGGGCTGGAGCGGCAGCAGTTGGGTGCAATCCACGAACACCTGCAACTCGACCGATCGTGGACCCTGCTGGGAACCTGACGCGGCAAACTACTGCTGCAACCGTACCAGCGCCGGCGACTGGACCAGCTGCAACCTGGCCCCATATAACGCGGAAGGCCAGTGGAGCAACAACAACACCAATCAGCACCTGCGCTGTGCGGTGCAGTCCAACGTGCACGACGGGCTGGTCCTGTTCGTGCGCTGAGCGTCGCCCGTGCTCACCGCTACCTTGCGGTCAGGGTCTTTCCTGGGGGTTTGCGCTTGGGCTTGGTGTCGGGGGGAACGTTGGGGTCCGGGTCCTGGCTTGGATCTTGGCCATCGGGAGGTGCGGGGGTCTGCGTGGTGTCCTGTTGGGCTTTGGTCGTGCGGCAACCAACGACCGGCACGAGCAGTGCGAGCAGCAGCGGCGCGGTGAGCAGCAGCGTCAAGTAGCGAGAGGTCTTCATACAATCTCCATCTCCGGTGTTGAGTAGCCGTGCAGCAGGGCCAGGAGCAGACCGGCAAGGGATAGGGTCCACAAGGCTCGCAGCTTCATCACCACCTCCGGGTAGCAAGCCTAGCGCAGCGCAGGAGGTAGCGGTGGCAAGAAGTCAGGAGTCCCAGGAGCCCGCTACGGAGCAGTACCCAGGTAGACCACGAACTGGTCCACGCCTGCGTGCACGATTTCATTGCCATGGCCCGTGGCCCAGGGTCTGTAGAAGACGCCACCATCGAAGGCATACCAGGTACCTCCGGCGCTTCCGCCGTACTCACACATACCGATCGTGCTACTGCCAAAGTAAACTCCACCGCTACCTCGACGACGAAAACTACAGCAATCCAGAGGACCCCGATGCCAACTCTACGGGCTGGTACGAGAGCGGGGGCTTCGACCTCATTATGGGCACGGCTGGCCCCCACAGCTTCATGCTTAGGTTGACCCGGAATGACGGCAGCGATGAAGCTTGGGTGCCCGAGATCCTGGACACGGTGAACTTCACGAGCACCGCCGAGGGCGACGACGACGACTCGGCTTCACTCTAGCCTTCGTCGCGTAGCAAGCCGTCGACCTCGTGCAGTTTCTTGATGCGGGGACTGTTGGCTTCGCTCATGGCCTCGACCCTGCTGTCGCCCTCAGTCCGTGCCGTAGATGGTGCTCTGCAGGTGTCCCGATAGCGTGCCGCCTGCCTGGGTCGAGCCCAGCTCTAACTGCAGCTCGCCCGAGCCGAGGAAGCCGACGACATAGGAGCTGGTGTAGGGCGGAGGGACCTGGACACGGAAGCCACGTCCGCTGAAGTCATCAAAGCTGAGGGTAGAGCCGTCGTAGATCAACGCAGGTGAGGTGTAGATCGCGAGAATATCTGCTGTCCCGTCGGCCAGGATATTGCCGATTGTGATCGCCGCCTGCCCCGCGGCCTCGCCCTGCGTCTCGATCCCGGCGGTCGCGCCGTGAGAGACAATGCTAAGAGGCTGACCGTTCACGATATAGCTGTTGACATCGACATCACCGAAGCTGGTGATTGGTTCGCCGCCTAGGGTGCCCCAGGAGGCCTCGAAGTTGAGGTCCACCTGGCCCACTTCATCCCAGCAGATGTCGGGAGGGTCGAGGGGCCAGTCCCACGGTTGCGGCTCAGGTGACAGCTCGCCGAGGATCTGGTTGCGCCGATAGATGACGTGGTCGCGTACACGTTCTGTGTCGGCCTGGGCCTCCAGGAGAGTGTCCGGCAGGGCATGCTCCTGGACGATGCGGGACATCCGGTCGATCTCGTCGAGCATGCCCAGCTCGTTCCAGTTGGACTCAATGAGTTCCTCGAGGCGTTGCAGGTAGCGATCGCGGTGGGTCGGGTCTTGGTAGAGGCGGTGGGCGATCCCGCCCTTAGCCATCACCGACTGAGGATACTCCTCGTCGTCAAACGGATAGTCCACGTCCGAGAAGCTGGAGTCCGGTCCCCAGGGAATGAAGACAAAGCGTCCGTCGGTCTGGCGGTAGATGTAGTAGTTGTTCCTGTTGCCTGCATAGCCATCCCAGTGGCCGACCATCACCTCGAGCGCCCAGAAGGTGAGGAAGCGATCGATGTCGACTATCTCGGCGAGGGCCTCAAGCCCGGCAGGGCTAGGGTCCTCGAGTGCGCTGGTTACCGCCTCGATGTCCGACCAGTCGCTCTCTTCTTCGTTGTTCTTTTTCTGAAAGGTGCCCTGCCAGCCGGTGCGAAAATCACTGATGGTGCCCTCGTACAGGTTGCCGTCGGCGTTCTCGAAGTTCCGCTCCAGGAAGGCTCTCTTGATGCTCTCGACATGCACGTACAGCCCCATGTCCTGGCCGTTGACGGACACCCGCGCGAAGTTGCAGCGGGGGCTGGGCATGCCGGCATCGGCGAAGACCTTGTAGCTCAGGCAGGTGTTGAGACGCGAGCTGTCCTGCTGCACGTTGTTCAGGGTTACGCGCTTCAACACGCCGCCGAGAAGTTGGTCATCGACGAACTTGTCGAAGCGGATCTTCAGTGAGGGCTTCTCGTAGCTTAGTGATCCCAGGAAGCCCTTCTTGCGGACGCCGACCTCGGTGAGGGTCACACCATCAACGCTGACCGTCGCTGGGAAGAAGCTGAATATGTCGTCGGGAGCGGAGTCGAGACAGTCGCCTCCGAGGATGTCGAAGAGTGTGCGTGTCTGAGATCGCAGCGTCTCCCAGTCTTCGGGAGCCAGCTCGATGTCGACATCGAGGACATGGTCCGCTGCGTAGTAGCTGCTCGTCGGGTCGGAAGGCTCGTCTTCGGGCCCACAGCCTGCGACCACCATGCAGACCAGGCAGAGCGTAGTGATACTGAGGCGGCGCCCCATTCCCATACAGACCTCCAGACTCGTGCCACTGTAGCCTTCAGTATGAGGCAAGACTACTCGGCCGCCAGATCTGTCTGGTAGCGCGCTAGCTGAAGCTCACTCGAAAGCAGTGGGTAACGCTGCGATGATATCGTCTTCATCGATGTCGCCATCGGCGACCAGGAGTTCTGCGCCCGGCCCCAGCAGGCTGATGCTGGGCAGGGACAGTGAGTCGCGCTCAGTGTAGCGAAGGGCTACTGGTTCAGCGTCGGATAGAACCGGGAAGGTCTGGCCGTACTCGTCGGCCCAGGTGTTGAGATCATCCTGCGAGGGGGG
>CAZEIY010000420.1:0-4083 GCA_964512375.1 uncultured Rickettsiales bacterium
CGAGCAGGAGCGTCTCAAGCTCTCAAACGGAATGGTCGTACGACTGTTCTTCACTGACGATGCGGCGAACTGGACCAGCAGCTTCCGGGCAGAGTGTGGGCTGGATCGTGAGGCACACTCGCGCGATGTGATGCTCGAGCCCGGTGGAAGGGGGACCATGGTGCAGGGGGGGACCTGCATGTTGCCGATGCCGTGCCCCTCCTATCTGCGAGAGGATCTGCCGTGAGTCAGCGTCGCCTCAGTCTGCTCGCCTTTGACATTGGCTGTGTCAGCACTCTGTTCGTCGTGGTGGTGGTGGTGGGCCGAATCGCTCGGAACGGAGTGCAGATGTACGGCTGTGATGGTGCGCCGTACATTGAGCATGTCGCGCGCTTGCAGACGCTGAAGGCATGGCGTGAGGGTTCGCTGTTCTCGCCCTGGGACATGTTCGTGTCGATGGATGGTGCGTTCCCTCCTCTCATGCACCTGGTGACGTTGCCGTTGGGGGCTCTTGCCGGGCATCAGGCCTGGGTGACCTTGTTCTCAGGTCTGTTCTGGTTGTTGCTCCTCGCCGGCTCGGTGGGTGTGCTGACTTCAGCTCTCTCCGGGCAGCGGCTCGCGGGGCTCGCCGCGTTTGTCGGCGTCCTCTTTCTGCCTGCGGTTCATGGCTTTGCTACGCGCTACTACTACGACCTGCCCATGACGGCTCTCATCTGGGCATCCGCTGCGGCGATGGTTACCTGGAGCGAAGACAGGCCGATCAAGGCGGCCATGCTCTCTGGCCTGGGGCTCTGTGCTGCTTGTCTGGTGAAGTGGTCGGCGCTTCCTTTTGGCTTGCCCGTTCTGGTTGGTGCCGCGCTGTGTAGCCGTGAGGCTTCGCTCGGCTCCAGCTTTCGTAGTCGTCTGTTCAGGCGACTACGTATTGCAGGAGCTGCTCTGAGTCTGGTCGCTGTGATCTGTGGGCTCTTTTTGTGGTCCAGTGGCCCCGACAATTCGTACACCTCCATGCAGGCTGAGACCTTCGAGTGGACCGAGCCCACAGCCCCTCTTCCCTCGTTCGTGGCGGCGGTGCTTCCCGGGCCGCTGGGTTTTGTCACCCGGGAGGCAGTGGCAGGCCTGCAGCGCTGGGATGGTGAAGCGCTGCGCTTCTATGTGCTGCGTGCCGTGACTTCGGTGTACTCGCCCATACTCTCAGCAGTTCTGGCTCTCCTCTGCCTTGTCTGGCTGATTCGTGATCGTAGGGGAGCACCATTGCTCATCGTGGCGTTGCTCGGGAACGCACTCTTCCTTCTCCTGGTGCTGCGGTTGCTCGACGATCGCTTCCTTCTGGTGGTCGCGCCTCTACCGGTCGTACTTGCTGCAATGGCGTGGCTTGACCTGCCTCGGGTGATTCGCTGGGTGGTAGCTGCTCTGGTGTTGGTAGTAGGCCCTGCGGTGGCCCTTGACTTCCACTTTGGCCATCCGGCGTCCTGGAACCAGGGGAAGGAACTCTGGGCCTCGAATCAGGACAGTCGCTCTCCCGTTATCTTGCGGGGTCTGGGTCTGGCAAGTTCAGTGAAGCAGCTCGGTTGGGCGAGGGCCGACGAACAGAGCTACTCCCAGCGCAGTTACCGGGAGGCACTCTGGCAGACCGTAACCCGCTGTCGCTATGGCAGGGTGGGGGAACTCGATGGCAGGCAGGTTCTGGGGGGCTGCGGGAATCGCTTTTGGTGGGAGTATCGAGGAGATCTGGAAGAAATCAGCCGCGATGGCCCCGGGCGCCTGACATTCATCAGTGGTTCTGTCTGGTCCCTACAGGACTCTGGCTATGGCGATCGGGGGGCAAATGGACCAGATCTGCTCCTGGTTGGACCAGACCCTGCTGGAGCGGTCAAGGGCCTGCCTGTGGGCCTTGCAGCAGAGGACTGGGTGCCGGTGGGCGGCGTATCGGACCCCGAGGGAACGGGAGCAACTCAACTGTGGGCGCGCCACGATGTCGATCCGTGTGACAACACGCCTCCTCCGTGATCGACGCAGCACGTCGGCAGGATCAGTCACAAGCCGTGCTGTGCAAGAGCCGCTGTGAGCGGCAATACTGTTAGGCCCTGTCAGGAGGAAGAATGGTCTATCGCACCCTGGTTACTCTGAGCGTCTGCGTCGTCTTGCTTACGCCTGCTGCATCCCTTGCCCTTGATAACTCTGCCTACTTCGATGGAGCTGCTGACTACATCGACCTCGGCCAGCTTGATCCCGGGCCAGTTCACCTTTGAGGCCTGGGTCCAGTTCAACACAGTGACCAGTTGGAACACGGTCGTCGAAGTGGTGGAGCACGGGGTTGGAGTGAATAGTTTCTACCTCGGCTACAACCAGGGCTCTTGGGAGATCGAGGTCAACGACAGTTCCCGCTATGAGGGGGACACCTGTGGCACCGCTCAGGCGGCTTGCTTCAGCAGTGCAGTCTCGCCCCTTACTCCGCATCACGTCGCTGTGACCAGGGACGCCAGTGCGCTGCAATTCTATATCAACGGCAATTTGATCATGGCCTGGGCCAGCCCACCGGCGCCTGACTTTGGACCACAGAACTGGATTGTCGGAGCTGACACGGACAACGGCACCGCGTTCACGTCCGATCCTCTGCACGGCTACCTCGGTGAGGTGCGAGTGTGGTCCTCCGCGCGCACCCAGAACGAACTCCTCTCCACCATGCACTTCGGACTGACGGGGCAGGAACCGGGCCTCTACGCGCTATGGAATCTCGATGAGGACCCGACCTCGGCCACCGCCGCGGATGACACGGGGAACGGTTGGACCGGCACCTTGATGGGGGATGCGGTCTTTACTGGTTCCCCGTTCTTCGTCAACACGAGCGTGGGGGGGGACATTCCCGGTCTTGACTTCGATCAGGACGGCGTGACTCCGACGGATGGGGATTGCGATGACGACGACGCGAGCATCCTGCCCGGCGGTACGGAGTCTTGCGATGAGATTGATTCCAACTGCGATGGCGATCTGGTGGACGGCTTCAACAACGTAGACGGCGACTCGCTCCCCGACTGCGTGGACGATGACAACGATAACGACGGAGATCCCGATTCCAGCGACTGCGCCCCACTCGATGCCGCTGTCTTCGCGGGTGCAGTGGAACTTTGTGATGCCATCGACTCCAACTGTGACGGGGAACTGAATGATGGTTTCAGCAACCTCGATGGTGACGGGGAGCCCGATTGTGTCGATCTGGACGATGACGGCGATGGCACTGATGACCTGCAGGACAACTGCCCCGTGCTGTTCAATGCCGCACAGACCGACACGGATGGCGACGGCGATGGCGACGTCTGCGATGACGATGACGATGACGATGGTGTAGTCGATGCTCAGGACTGTGAGCCCCTGGACTCCGCGATCGCCCCTGGTACAGCGGAACTCTGCGACGCGATCGATTCCGACTGTGACGGGGATCTGCTTGATGAGTTTCTCGACTCAGACAGCGACGGGGAAGCGGACTGCACCGACGTTGACGATGACGGTGACCTGTTCCCCGATGTGGTGGATTGTGCACCTCTCAATGACGCGATCTATCCGGGGGCTCCAGAGCAGTGCGATGTCATTGACTCCAACTGCAATGGCTCGCTGGTTGATGGTTTTGAAGACACGGATAGTGATGATGAACCTGACTGCACCGACCTTGACGATGACAATGACGGCATCTCGGACATCGACGAACTCAGCATTGGTTCCGACCCAACCGATGCGGACAGCGACGGGGACGGCCTGAGCGATGGGGTGGAGCTCGGTGGGGATGTCAGCGCTCCAGTCGATAGTGATGGCGACGGCACAGATGACCTGCTCGACGACGATGACGACGATGACGGACTGTTGACTGCCGACGAGGGTACGGCGGATGGGGATGGGGACGGGCTTCCCAATCACCTTGATCCCGACTCGGATGGTGATGGTTTTGGTGATGGTTATGAGGGGACTGGCGATCCGGATGGCGATGGGGTCGCTAATTTCGAGGACACTGACTCCGACGGAAATGGCACCAGCGATGCGGATGACGGTGACGGCGACCTTGACGAAGACGGCATTCCGGACTTCCTCGACGTCGACGATGGCGACGGGCCA
>CAZEIY010000421.1:0-871 GCA_964512375.1 uncultured Rickettsiales bacterium
TCCACCACCTGGCGAAACTGCTCGGCATTGAGACGATCAGTCAAGTGGGAGAGTAACCAGATGGACGCGAGGTTCTCGGACTTGGTCGCAGCCCATGCCATCGACACGAAACCAGGCGCGCCCTTGTGGTCGGGCCGGGGATAGTAGAACCAGCCCTGATAGGGAAAGGCCGCCCTGCGATTATCGAGCGCATCCAAAGTGCTCCAGCGCAGCTGTAGAGCCGCCTCGAAGAGCAGGGGCTTCCAGGTAGAGCCCAGTTGACGCTTGGCGGTCACCGCGCGGTTAAAGTCCGTGTTTCGTGCTCCACCCACCATGGCTCGCGGTGCGCCATCTTCGAGGACGAGAACGGCGCCCTGGAGCGCAGGCTCCCACTCCCAGTCGACGATAATGGAGTCTTCTGAGGCGCTGCGCACCGAGACCGTGACCTGCGCGCCAACGTGTGCCTCGAGCGCTGAGAGCAAGGCGCTGACATCCTTGCGCCTTGCATCAACCCAGAGATTCTTCTTCTCGGCGCGACGACGCATTCGAGCTAAGCGAGTGTTTCCCGCGGCGTCGACGACCGCTGAGACTCCACCGAGGTCCAGCTCCGCAGTACGGCGAGCCGGGTCGACGGAAAGCAATACTGCGTTGTGAAAGCTACCAGGCAAGAGACGCTCTCGATCCACCGGGCGCAGGGCCGTGCCGGCTCTGAACATCTCCGCGAGCTCCGGCGCCTCAAGCCAGGTACCCGCCGTAGTCAGGTGGTGCCGCAGTCCATAGCTGGCGCCGCGCTGGGTGGTGGCGTCGATGGTCGAGATCACGCGCAGGCCAGACGTAGCGAAGTCGGCGATGCCATGCGCATTGAGCAGACCACTGAAGTATGGGCTTCCCA
>CAZEIY010000421.1:881-3793 GCA_964512375.1 uncultured Rickettsiales bacterium
AGTTCCTTCTCAATCTGATCGAGGACCACTGAACGCTCGAAGCGGAAGTGCCCGCGCTGAAAAGGAATCTCTCCTCCGGCTGCCAGCTCGTGTTCTGCAGCATCGATGGCGCCATCGGCGAGCATGCGACCCAGGACATAGCGAGCCCGCTCATGAGCAGCCCTCGCTGCCCGCTCCCGGCGTTCTTCTCCAGCTACCCACGGGTTGTAGCGATTCGGTGACTTCACCACTCCGGCCAGAAAGGCGCACTCCAACAGCCCCAGTTCGCTGACGTCACGGTCAAAGAAGAACCGAGCAGCAATGCTCAAGCCGCGACCGTTGCCATTCACATAGAACTGATTGCTATAGAACTCGAGGATGTCTTCCTTGCTGTAGACCGCCTCGAGACGCAGGGCGTTGGCCAGCTCGCGGAGCTTCTCCTTGAAGGTTCTCCCTCGCCGCTTGAACAGGTTCTTGGCCGTCTGTTGGGTGAGAGTCGAGCCGCCCGCGACCACACGCCCCGCCTTGAGGTTGCTCACCATGGCGCGGGCAATGCCGCTGGGTGAGAAGCCCCGATGTTCCCAGAAGTCCTGGTCCTCTGCGGCGACGAGGGCATGGACGAAGTTCTGGGGAATACGCTCATAGGGCAGATACTGACGGTGTTCATCGGCGAAGAACACGCCGAGCCGGGTCTCGGCATCGCGGTAGTAGACCGGCGATTCCTGACTGATCAACTGCATGATATGGGCACGATCCAGGTGCTCGCCGGGATCGTTAACGACGTAGACCTGATAGAGAGCGAGCAGAGTCAGGACACCGATTAGAGCGCAAACAAGACTGGCGAACAGCCCCAGTCGAAGGACGCGACGTAGCAAGGACCGTATGCCTCGAGCTTCAGGCACAACTCCTCCTTCGCTGGACCTGGTCGCCCAGAAAGTCCTCCCACCTGGTGGTCATCTCCAACGCACCGAACTGCTCGGCCAACCCGCGGGCTGCTTCGCTGCGCTTCTGCCAGGCTGCGGGTTCCATCATCGCCGAAATCTGTGACGCCGTACGTTCGGCTTCGCATTCATCCGTGACCACGACAAGACCACGACTGACAGGCATCGAACCAACGGCGCCATTGACCGCCGACGTGAGCACAGGAACACCACAGGCGAGAGCCTCCAGGGTGACGTTCGCAAACGGATCATGGCGAGTCGGGAGTATCAGCAGATCCGCTATCGCATAGAGCCTCTCTGGCCGCTCCACCGCACCGAGAAAGTGAACCCGATCGGAAAGCTTAAGGCGACGGGCAATCCCCTCAAACATTCCCTGGCGTCGATCACCGCCAGCTACGAGCAACTGGACGTCTCCACCATCCGTCGTGAGCACGCCCAGCGCAGCCAGGACACGGTCGAGCCCCTTGCGCCAATAGTCACTGCCGACAAAGAGAAGCACTCGATCCTCAGCGCGCAGACCGAATTCAGCCCGCTCCGAGGAAAAGAACTGCTCCCGATTGCGTGGGTGGAATCGCTCCAGATCGACCCCGTTCGAGAGCACACGCACCGCCCTGGCGGCGCTTCCATACGCGTCGATCAGATCTCCTCGAGCCTGCTCAGAAGGGACCACGACGCTGCCACCAGAGCGCAGGGCTGCCCTCTCGTGCCAGAGCAGAAAGCGATGTCTTGGCGACAGACGGAGAGCAAGCCGATGCCAGAACCCCTTCGACTCACCGACCAACTCCAGCCACCTTCGATGGCAACCTCCACCACTGCGATAGACATCGCCGGGGCCGGTCCGCCCAAAGTGAACAACCAGATCGTAGTCGGCGCCATGCGTCGCGACCCTTGCTGCAAGAAAGAGAGCGATGGTACGCAGGAAGGACCCGGGTCCACGAGCGAGCAGTGGCCTCAAACGGACACCATCTTCCACGACCAGCTGATGGTCATGGCTGGCACAGAGGACATCAATCTGATGGCCACGCTCAGCCAGACCACGAGCGAGGCCATAGAGCATCCGCTCGGTCCCACCATCACAACTGTACCGCTTGTGCACAAAAGCAAGCCTCACCGCGACACCCCTCTCCGAATATCCATCGCGAGCGCGTACTTACGATGCACACTCATCGCGCCAATCCAGGCAACGGTCCAGCCACGACGGCCATCAAGCCAGGCACGAGCCAGAAAGAGCTTCCTGGCGTAATGGCCCAGAGCCCTCATCCATGGAGTCCAGGGCCGCAGGACCCTCGCCGAATTGGCCAGAGAACTTGCCCGTCGCTCAGCATGCAGCACGCTGCTACGACGAAATTCCTCGGTGCTGCGCGAGGGATCGTGGAGGAGATGGCCGGGGAGCTTCGCGACGGGACCGCTCGTCTCAAGATAGTCGTGAGGTTCCTCACCCACCCAGCAGGCCTTCCTGCGGTCGAAGAGGCGCAAGCGAGAGTCTGGATACCAACCCGAGGCCCGAAGCGGGCGCCCATCCAGAAAGTTTCTACGACGAACGCTCCAAGCTACCGCCGCGGCGTCTTTGTCCTCGGCTAGCAGCGTCCGAAGAGCCTCGCCGAGTTCCTCATCAAGACGCTCATCGGCATCAAGCGAAAACACCAGATCGTAGCGAGCCAGCTCAGCGGCCCGTCGCTTTTGAGGGATGAAGCCATCAAAAGGATGCTCAAGTACGCGCGCGCCAGCAGCAGCGGCCAACGCACGGGTAGCGTCATCGGAGCCACCATCCAAGACCAGCACCTCATCCACGAAAGGCAGAGCGGACCGCACCGCATCGACGATTCGGGCTTGTTCGTTGAACGCAATGAGAACGGCAGAGCAGCGCAGCATCGCAGGAGATTTACCACAGTGCTGCGCGGGACACGAGGAGCGAGCCAGACGAGAGATCAACCGAGCGAAGAGACAAGTGATTTGTCGATCAGTGCCCCCTTATGTACACTCCGCGACTCT
>CAZEIY010000421.1:3803-4082 GCA_964512375.1 uncultured Rickettsiales bacterium
TAATCATATCTCCTGTTTTTATTGGGTTTTTGTTTCCGCCATATACAAAAGGGCGAAATCAGCACCCGATTTCTAATAGTCCCGAGTATCTGCCACTCCATTACTTTCAGCGTAAATCCCACGCTCCAAAAGCAGGCGCATAGCCTCGCTTTCTTTGATGGCATACACGTCAGCATAAGTCGCAATCGCAGTTGCTATGGTTTCTGTTAGTCGCACTATCTTCGTTGCCGTCTTCTTTTCTTTCTTCTTTATACTCATTCTACCTGTCTCCATTATCTC
>CAZEIY010000422.1:0-4080 GCA_964512375.1 uncultured Rickettsiales bacterium
CAGCAGACCACCGCCGAGTACCTGGAGCAGCAGCTCGGCTGGGAATCGGTCTACGCCTACAACAACGAGGACTTCGGACCCGACAGCCTGCTGGGTCGCGATTCAGACCGCGACGTGGTCCTGACACGCACGCTTCGCGAGAAGCTGGTCGACTTGAACCCGGACCTGCCACGACTAATGAACGGAGAGTTATCAATATGAGTGACACCGTCTTTACGAAGGTTGACTACGACCTGGGCGCTCTGACCAACTACATCGAGCTGGGCGAAATAGGCCTGCCGAACATCCAGCGTCCGTTTGTCTGGAAGAACGTGAAGGTCCGCAACCTATTCGACTCCATGTACCGCGGCTACCCGGTGGGCTACCTGCTGTTCTGGCAGAACGGCCAGGTCGACGACCGAGCTATCGGGACGGAAATGAAGCAGAAGCCCCCGCGGTTGGTCATCGTGGACGGCCAACAGCGGCTGACGTCGCTTTACGCGGTGATCAAGGGCATCCCGGTCGTGCGCGACAACTACGAGAGCGAACAGATATGCATCGCGTTCAACCCGCTTGAGGAGCAGTTCGAGGTCGCCGACGCGGCCATCGGGCGGAACAAGGTCTACATCCCTAACATCTCGGTCGTGTGGAGTGAGGAAACCGACATATTCGAGGTTGTCGAAGAGTACCTCGCAGGGCTGAGGACCTCCCGTGACGTGACCGAAGAGGAGACCAAGCAGGTTCGCAAGGCCATCGCCAAGCTGCAATCTCTCCTGACTTACCCACTGACGGCGCTGGAACTGGCCTCGGACATCTCCGAGGAGGACGTGTCCGAGGTCTTTGTCCGGATCAACAGCGAGGGAACACCGCTGAACCAGGCGGACTTTATCCTGACGCTGATGTCGGTGTTCTGGGATGAGGGCCGCGCCGAATTGGAGCGTTTTTGCCGTCTCGCAAGGCAACCGACCAAGGGGACGGCGTCGCCGTTTAACCACTTCATCGAGCCGAGCCCCGACCAGTTGCTGCGTGTGAATGTGGGCGTGGCCTTCAAGCGTGCGCGGCTGCGGTACGTGTATTCAATCTTGCGGGGCAAGGACCTGGAAACCGAGCAGTTCAGCGATGACCGCCGGGTTGCGCAGTTTGACAAGCTCAAAGATGCCCAGGCGCGAACGTTGAACGTACAGCACTGGCATGACTTCATGAACTGTATCCGCATGGCGGGCTTCCGCAGCGGGAAGATGATCAGCTCGAACAACAACTTACTGTTCTCATACATGCTGTATCTGATCGGACGGACGGAATACAAGGTGGAGGAATTCACTTTGCGGAAGGTGATCTCACAGTGGTTCTTCATGTCTGCGGTGACGGGCCGGTTCACAGGCTCGCCAGAGTCGGCGATGGAATTCGACATGGCCCGACTGCGCGACACGACTCAGCCTGATGAATTCGTCGAACGGCTCCAGCAGGTTTGTGATGTGACGCTGACCAACGACTTCTGGGATGTGACGCTACCCAATGACCTGGCGACATCTTCTCCACGCAGCCCTTCGCTCTTCGCGTACAACGCAGCGCTGGTGCTGCTAGACGCGCCAGTGCTGTTCTCCAACGCCAAAATGGCTGAGTTGTTGGACCCGGCGATCCAAGCCAATCGGTCGGCAATCGAGCGGCATCATCTGTTCCCCAAGGGCTACCTGGCCACGCTGAATATCTCGAGCACGCGGGAGACGAACCAAATCGCCAACTACGCTTACGTGGAATGGGCGGACAACATGAAGATCTCCGACCAAGCGCCAGTGGATTACCTGCCGCAGTTGAAGGAACGCTTCAGTGGGGCCGAACTGGCGAGAATGTATCACTGCCATGCGTTGCCGGAGAACTGGGGGCAGATGGAGTACCACGCCTTCCTGGAGAAACGTCGGGAGATGATGGCACAGATCATCCGCGAGGGCTACCAGACGCTGACGGCCGGGCCGGTGGCCGAGCCTGCGCCCGAGGAGTTCAACCTGACAGCAGTAATCGGCGATGGCGAGTCCGAGGCAGTTGAGTTCAAGTCGACGATGCGGATCAATCTGCACACGGGCGCACCGGACAAGCGAATGGAGCTGTCGGTGCTGAAAACGCTGGCGGGGTTCCTGAACACCAACGGGGGGACGCTGATCGTGGGTGTGTCCGACGACGGCACTCCGGTAGGCATCGAGGCAGACAAGTTCCCCAATGAAGACAAGATGAGTCTGCATCTCGTGAACATCGTCAAGGCCCGGATGGGGCCGCAGGCGATGACCGCGATGCACGTTCACTTCGAGGACTACGAGGACAGTCGAGTGTTGGTCATGCGCTGTCCGCGATCGTCGACCCCAGTGTTCGTCGAGGACGGTGAGATCGAGCGGTTCTACGTCCGCACCAGCCCATCCTCGACGGAATTGACGGCGAGTCAAACACAGGGCTACATCAAGGAGAGGTTCCAGCAGTGACGCCCAGTGGCTACACCGAAGACACACTCGTTCAGCAGACCACCGCCGAATACCTGGAGCAGCAGCTCGGCTGGGAATCGGTCTACGCCTACAACAACGAGGACTTCGGACCCGACAGCCTGCTGGGTCGCGACACCGACCGCGACGTGGTGCTGACACGCACGCTTCGCGAGAAACTGGTTGAACTGAACCCCGGCCTGCCCGACGCCGCCTACGACGATGCGGTGCGACAGATCACTGCCACGGTCGCCTCGCAGACCATCGTCGCCACCAACCGCGAGAAGTACGACCTCATGCGTGACGGCGTGCAGGTGACCTTCCGCAACGACAAGGGCGAGCGAGTGCGGGATCGCTTACGACTCTTTGACTTCGATTCACCAGAGAACAACCACTTCCTCTGCGTGCGGGAACTGTGGGTGCGCGGCGACCTCTACCGTCGGCGGGCGGACATCATCGGCTTTGTCAACGGACTGCCGCTGCTCTTTGTCGAATGCAAGAACATCCACAAGGACCTCAAAACAGCTTTCGAGCAGAACTATTCGGATTACCGCGACACCGTCCCCCACATCTTCCATCACAACGCCATCGTGATGTTCGGTAACGGCGAGAAGGCAAAGATCGGCTCGATCACCAGCAAGTGGGAACACTTCCACGAGTGGAAGCGATTGGCCGAAGACGAACCGGGCGCGGTGGACATGGAGACCCTGCTCAAGGGCATCTGCGACAAACGCCACTTCATGGACCTGCTGGAGAACTTCATCGTCTTTGACGAATCCTCCGGCGCACCGATCAAGATCCTCGCCCGCAACCACCAGTACCTCGGGGTGAACCTTGCCATCGAGTCTGTACGTGACCGCAAGGCCCGCCAGGGCAGGCTTGGCGTCTTCTGGCACACCCAGGGATCAGGCAAGAGCTACTCGATGGTGATGTTCACCCGCAAGGTGCACCGGAAACTGGGCGGCAACTTCACGTTCGTGGTGCTTACCGACCGCGACGACCTCGATACGCAAATCTACAAGACCTTTGCTGGCTGCGGCGTGGTGGATCACGACCGCGATCCCTGCCGGGCCGCCAGTGGCAAGAACCTGGCCCAGTTGCTGGGCGAACACAAGTCGCACGTCTTTTCACTGATCCAGAAGTTCAACCAGGGCGTGGACCCTGACGACGCCTACACGCAGCGCGATGACATCATCGTCATTACCGATGAAGCGCACCGCACGCAATACGGCACACTGGCCTTGAACCTGCACAACGCGCTACCCAACGCCAGCTACATCGGGTTCACGGGCACGCCACTGTTCACGGACGACGAAATCACGCGGCGGGTCTTCGGTGAATATGTGTCCACGTACGACTTCCAGCGAGCTGTTGAGGACCAGGCCACCGTTCCGCTCTACTACGATGCGAGGGGCGACCGGCTGGGAGTCTCCATCGGTGACCTCAACGAGCGGATCGCCGAGAAGCTGGAGGAACTGGAAACCGACGACATCGACGTTCAGCAGCGGCTGGAGCGAGAACTCAAGCGTGACTACCACATCATCACCGCCGGCAAACGCCTTGACCAGGTAGCTCGGGACTTCGTACAGCACTATTCAACGGCGTGGGAGACGGGCAAGGCGATGGTGGTCTG
>CAZEIY010000423.1:0-4070 GCA_964512375.1 uncultured Rickettsiales bacterium
GCCCCCGGTACTTAGATACCGACCTCGCGCTCGGCATGACCTACAGCTACCGGGTAAAGATGCGCGACAGGGCGGGCAACGAGGGCTCGTTTTCGGCAGCAGCCTCATTCCAACTCACGCTGCTCAGTGCAGGCTGTATCAACATACAATATGACCCTGGCACGGTCGTTGGTAAGGACTCAGACTGTGATTCAGTCCCCGACAGTGAAGAATTCGACGGCGACACCGACGGGGACGGCATACCGGACTACCTCGACACGGATGATGACGGCGACGACTTCTCCACCCTGACCGAGAAAGAGGATGGCGACATCTGGGGACAGGACAATGACGGGGACGGCAAGCCTACCTGGCTTGACACCGACTCTGACGGGGACGGCTTTTCTGACGAGATGGAAGGCGGAGGAGACAACAACCACAACATGATCCCCGGCTACCTGGACCCCGCCGAGCCCTGTGGGGACGGCACCTGCAACCTGGTGGACGGCCCGTGGCACGAGGACTGTACGCTGTGTCCCGCCGACTGCGGCTGCCCCGTAGATAGAACCTGTATCAGTGGATTCTGTGAGTGAGGGCGGGGGGCTTGCCACCTTCCTTCCATTCAGTCCAGCCAAAGCATGTGATCTGGGTAAGGCCAGCGAAGGTCGCCCCCCCAGTTTCGGTTTCGCTGGATACGCCCATCAAACAAATGATGATGCCGATTGAGAAAGCGAAGAAACGGACGTGATGTCTCGTGATTCTTGCCTCAGCAGGCCTGACACAGCGCCTGTTTTCGGGCCTATATGCTCGGGGAGCATCACAAGATGCGTACTCGACAACTCACTTCCCGAGATTAAGGGATCTTGACAGAATAGACGCCACCTCGCTTTACTTCCTGACTGTCATCATGCTCGCTGAGTGATCAGGGTCAGTTGAGGGTGCAGGCTGACTCGTTCAGGTTCAGAAAGTTTGATGTCTTCGTTCTTGTTTTCTAAGCCCGACAACGCCCACATCCTCATCGTGGATGACGAGCCTGATGTCCATGCGGTCACCCGCCTTGGTCTGAAGGGCCTTCGGCACGAAGGGTCCCGACTCAAGTTCCTCTCTGCTGAATCCGGCGCAGAAGGGATCGAGATCCTCCGGGCGAGACCCGACATAGCGGTGGTCCTCCTGGATGTTGTCATGGAATCTGATCACGCTGGCCTGGAAGCATGCCGTCTGATCCGTCAGGAGCTCAACAACCACTTCGTCAGGATCCTGCTTCGAGTTGTTGGAGATGATCCAGGACGGCACGACCAACGTGTATCGGTCGAGACTCGAGGAGGTGGCTGACAAGTTGCTAGAAGTGCTGGAGTTGGAGCCTCACCACGAGGGAACCCGGCTGCGGCTGGCTGAAGTCAACATGGAGCTGTGGCGGTTGGCAGTCATGGAAGACAATGCTGCCTGGATGGGACAGCAACGTCGGACAGTCGAGCAATACGCACCCGATCCCAACCCATATCGAGAAGAATTGGACGGGTTCGGACGTATCAAACTGTCCATCAGCCCGGCAGACGCGGAGGCCTGGCTCTATCGTTTCGAGACGCTCAACGCGAAAGACAGCAAAGGCCGGATGATGGCCAGCCGGCTGGTGCCCGTGCCCTATGACCCTGCCACTGGCAGCAGCGAGAAGGGGTTTGCTCGTCGTGAGACCCGACGGATTGCCGCTGGAGATCTACCAGAGGGTGACCGGCCTTCCGTCTATTCTTTCGACGAACTACCCGACATGAAGCTGGGGGCCGGGACGCTGGTGCTGGACGGGGTTCCCCCAGGCAGCTACCTGATCCTGGCCCGGGCGCCCGGACATGCGGAAATCCGTGTGCCGTTCGTGATGCCCCGGCAAGGCTCCCTGAAGCGCAACATCGCACCTCCGGCCGCGGCAATGGTTCCCGAGGGCTTCGTCTTCATCGCCGGAGGGCCTGCGGGGCTCGGTGGGGAGACTGCTGGCGCACTGTCACAACAAGAGTACATCGTGCCCTCACAGTTGATCGCTCGTGAAGAGCTCTCGATGGCAGAGTACGCCGAGTTTCTTGACCATCTGGTCCGAACCAATCAGGAAGATAGGTCGCAGGCTCGACTGCCGAGGGATTTCGGGCGACCGCTGGCGAAGCTGAGCTCCGATGGCCGGCTGCTGCCGATTGACCCGGCGCAGGACAGCGAGGCATTCGGGCGATCACCTGTCCGTGGCGTAAGCCTGAATGATGCTCGAGCATACCTGGCCTGGCGAAGCGAACGAGATGGCCGGACATACCGATTGCCGGAAGACAGGGCGTGGGAGGTCGCTTGCCGAGGCGTTGACGAACGAGCGTACTCATGGGGTGATGTGCCGGGCAGCGGTCTCGCCGCGGTGAGCCAGGGATACGGCGACATGAAGGGCGAGATCGCCTGGAACTGGAAGGACAACTTAGATGAGTCGGTCTGGGGGGTTCACAACCTCGCTGGTGGTGCCGCAGAGTGGACCATGAGCCCATTCAGCCCCGAGGCGCAGCCGGGTGACCCGGTGTTTGGTCAGTATTCGATCCGAGGCAATGCCTGGGCTCTGCAGCCCGTCGGACTGCGCTGCGCGTTCCGAACGTCTGGACAGGCAGACTACTTCCACCCAACCATCGGGTTCCGGCTCGCCATGGACTACGAGGGGTAGCTCTCATCCAGCATGGAGCAGACCTTCCCGGCCCGTTTGCTGTTCTGGGCCTCTGGAGCGTCCCGTGGATAATGTTGCCGTCGCAGCGCTGGGGGAGATCGCGCGCACTCCCAACCTCCGAGCGCAACCCCGAAGCAAAGTCAGTGCGAGTCCCTTTGGGACGTTCCGACGCTTCGCGCACAGGTCCGATAAGGGGCGTTATGCTAACTCTGCTGAGGTAGGGGGCTCCCCGATCCACCTAGATGGAGTTCCGCTCCGACGGCACCCAGTGCCGATGCCCACCAGGCAACTAGCGCCGCTCACACATGAAGCCGATGTTGTAAGTGCCCGTCGAGTCGGTTGCCGAGGCTGAGTTTTGGGACACCACGGGACCCTCGGCATCCACGACAACAATGCGCTGGCCAACGTGGACGAACTATTCAACCTCGTATCGGTGGGAGACGACGTTGGAATCTACGACAACAGTCCACTGACCAACCTCGACGGACTGTCGGGGCTAAGATCGGTGGGGGGAGACCTCTACATCTTCGGAAACGCTTCTCTCGACAACCTCAGCGGATTGTCTGGCCTCGGTTCCGTGGGCTTCCTACGCATCGAAGGCAACCACTCGCTGACCGACATCCTGGGGCTGTCGGGCCTCACCTCGGTGGGAGCCTGCCACATCCTGAACAATGTCGGCCTTTGCCAGAGCCTGGTCGATAGCTTCGTCGCCGGCATCGTCATAGACGGCGAGGCCTTGACTCAGGGCAACAACGACGACTGCTGAGAATCCCGGGCAGGCCCTCAGGGCGCTTCCTTGCCTCGCAGCATCCCGAAGAATCGTTTCCTGTCTGCTGGCTCGATGTCGTGGAACTCACGGAAGGCCAGGTGATTGTCGGGCGGAGTACCGAGCACATCGACGCCCCACAATGGCGCGACAGCGTCGGGCACAGCCGAGTAGCGGAAATCCGAGAGCACTCCTCGATGACGGGGGTCTTCCACTACGAAGTCGGCTGAGAAGTAGCGGAAGCGTTCGATGTCCGCGATGTGCAGCTCGCTCAGGGAGTGCAAGGCCTGAAAGTCTTCGAGTGACAGCGTAGGCCAACTTTCCCCTGGGTAGACCCGCGTCGAGCCAATCCATGGCACCCGAACTGCATCGACGTAGAACCTGCCTTCGCTCTCGTAGAAGGACCGAAATAGGATGTTGTTGCCCAGGGAGGGCTTGACCTCGCTCCGAAGAGCCTCGTGCCCTCGCTCCACGACCAACTTGTCCTGAACCCTCTGCGCTCGTTGTAGCTGCAAGGTGCACAGGGTGATGTAGGCCAGAGCAAAGATCAGGCTCGCTCTGGCTGGTCTGGTTGCCTTCCTGCGCGTCGCCAGAAGGACCCCCAGCACCAGCGCCACTGTGAAGATCGGGTCGATGATCGAGATC
>CAZEIY010000424.1:0-1792 GCA_964512375.1 uncultured Rickettsiales bacterium
TGGGCTTTACGCCGGCGTTGACGCTCAGTCGGGCGCAGTGGGATGCCGCTCTCGCTGCGCTTGAGGAGTGTCTGTGACGTCTTCTCATGCGCGCAGTGATGCCTTGCACGAGCAACTGCAGCGGGCGATCTCAGAGTCTGTGGGCGATCAGCGTTGGGTGTGGTCGGACGAGCGCTTCGACGATCTCGCAGGGCAGGTCTTCGAGCACCAGGTTCTGGGGAACGAGGCGTACTCTCGCTACTGTAGGGGTAGGGATGTCATGCCAGGAGATCAGGGAGGCTGGCTGGACCTTCCTGCTGTCCCCACGGACGTGTTCCGCTCGGTACATCTGTGCACGTTTCCTGTCGAGCAGAGTGCGGTGGTGTTCAAGACCTCTGGCACGACTTCGGGAGCTCGCGGCCAGCATTTCTTGCGTCGAACCGACACGTATACGGCGAGTCTCGCGCTGTGGATGCGCACCTTCCTGCTGCCCCACGGCGATGAGCCGAGAGTTGTCGTTCTAGCTCCTTCGGCAGAGCAGGATGCTCACTCAAGTCTCTCGTTCATGCTGCAGTGGGCAGTCGACATTCAGGGAGAGGCCGGCAGCGCGTTCTTCTGGGACTCGTCGGGTCCGCTGCTCGCGGAGGCGGCGCAGTCTCTGCGAGAGGCGTCACTTGAGGGGCAGCGGGTGCTGGTGCTCGGAACGGCGCGGGCGCTGCAGGCCCTGCTCGAGGGTTTCGTCGCGGGACAACTGGGCGCGCCTCCGACCCTGCCGGTTGGCAGCTGCCTCATGGAGACCGGTGGCTTCAAAGGCGCGGCGCGCACCCTGAGTCGAGAACTGTTCTACGAGGGACTATCCAAGGCACTTGGACTTCCACTCTTCACCATCATCTCAGAGTACGGAATGACCGAGCTGGCGAGCCAGGGCTATCAGCCGTCTCTCTTGATGCAGGTCGACGGAGAAGTGAAGGACTACCTACATCGACTCGCTGCGGCGCTACCTGAGGGTCTCGACGATGAAGGGTTGGGACGCTGCTTTATCTTTCCGCCCTGGTGCAGAGTCCGATCGGTCGATCCACAGACCCTTACGATCCTCCCTGAGGGTGAGCGTGGTTTGCTGCGTTTCTGGGATCTGGCCAACGTGGATTCGATCAGCGTTGTCCAGACGGCCGACGTTGGAGTAGTCAGAGGGGGGGCGGTGGTGCTAGCTGGGCGTGCTCCGGGAGCGACAGCAAGGGGCTGTTCTCTGGCTGTGGATGAAGTGCTAGCTGCTGCGAGATTGGGTGCTGCTCAGTGACTCTTCGCTGCTTTCTGCCAGGAGCTACGGGTGGCTTGGGGAGCGTTCCCGGCTCGGACTCCCTTCCCGATCAACTGTTGTCATGTAGCGAAGTGCTCCGGTCCTCGTCCAGAGCCCTGCGGGAGCTCGGTGTGCAGCGACGGACGCGCGCCCTGGCGGGGTTGGCGCTCAGTTGGCGCGATCCCGAAGATCCCTTCCGTCGGCAAGCCGTGCAGCTTCTGCCCGAAGAGTGCGGCTTGAGTCGGGAAATGGTCGAGCATGGTATCGATCAGGCGTTCTCTGTGGTCACGGAGCAGGCTCTGCGCCACTGGTGGAGCGAGGAGGCCTCGGGCGCGCCCTACAAGGGGCGGGCAGAGCCCCCCGAACTCAGCGCACACATCTGGGCGGGGAACGTCTTTGTTGCCGGCCTGCCGCCGGTGATTGCTTCGCTGCTGGCGGGGAGTCCAGCGCTTGTCAAGGCGCCCGGCGCCATGCCGATCTTCGCCTCGCTGCTGGCCCAGTCGCTGCAGGAGCATG
>CAZEIY010000424.1:1802-2854 GCA_964512375.1 uncultured Rickettsiales bacterium
CCGAGTTGGGCCCCTGCCTGGGTGCTGCAGCCTGGTCCCGCGCCGACTTCGCTTCGACGACGACCTTTCTAGACAACGCAGATCTGCTCTTTGCTTTCGGTGAGGACTCAACCATCGAGGCGCTGAAGGAGAGCTTCTTTCGCCCGATGTTTGGCTTTAGTACGCGCTACAGCATTGCTGTCATCAGCGCCGGCAGCCTTGGCGGCGACGACGAGATGGATGCGCTCATCGATCAGATGGCACCCGACCAGTTCTCCTGGGAGGGGCTGGGCTGCCTTACTCCGCGTTGGATCTTTGTCGAGGGCCCCGCCGCTCTGGCCAGGGTGATGGCCGAGCGTGCAGCAGATCGCCTCCCTGCGCTCGCTCGACGGCTGCCTGCTCAGTCTCTGTCCGACGAGGCAGCAGGGCGACGATCTGCCTGGCTTGGCGAGACCGGCTTCGCTGGTTGGTCGCGTGCGGGTGACGGATGGTGCTGCGCGGCGCTTGAATCGGCCACCCTGGAGCCTGTACCACCGTCGCGTTCGATGTGCTTCCTACCCATCGCTGACCTGGATGATCTGCCTATTTTGCTATCCCCTCTCGGGGAGCGTCTCCAGGGAATGGCCTTCAAGGGGCCCGAGCGCATTCGAGAGCAGTTGGTCGAGGAACTCGAACCGCTGGGCCTGTCTCGTTTGACCGGCCTGGGGGAGCTACAACATCCACCTGTCCACTGGAGCCACGACGGTGTCCGAATCCTTGCCGCCTTCTGCTGAGATCGGCGCGAGCACCCTCCAATTGCGGAGCCTGGAGGCACTGGACTGGTCTCTGCTCGTCGAAGCGCTCGCTGAGCGCGCTTCGACCGTTGCGGGTGCTCGCGCGTGCTCCTCGGATCTCTTTGCTGCAGATGTGGGCGAGGCTCGTGAGCTGCTCGCTGAGCTCGGCGAAGTTCTGGTCCTCGCGGAGTTGGGCACCGGCCCGCAGTTGGGTGGCATCGAGGATGTCTCCTCGATGCTCGCGGCAAGCGTGAAGGGTGAGATCCTCTCCGGCGAGTCACTCCTGGCCATTGGACACAG
>CAZEIY010000424.1:2864-4050 GCA_964512375.1 uncultured Rickettsiales bacterium
CTCGAGGCTCTGGCGCGGTTGCAGAGGCAATTGCAGGAGCACGTCGATGACACACCGAGGCTCGCTGAGATCTCGCGCGGCATTGAGCCGTTGCCTGATCTGGCCGCCTGGCTCATCTCGTCCTTCGATTCCAGGGGGGAGCTGAGTTCATCAACCTATCCGGAGCTCCGTAGCCTTCGTTCTCGAAAGGCCAGCCTGCACGAGCAGATCGGCTCGACTATGGACGCGCTGCGCGGTGAGGAACGCTTCGATGCGGCGCTCCAGGATGACTTCCTGGCCATGCGAAACGATCGCTACGTGTTGCCGGTCAAGGTGCAGCACCGGGCCACCGGCCTTGGGATTGTCCACGACGCCTCAGGCTCAGGTCAGACCGTGTTTATCGAGCCCTTTGAAGTAGTCGGGATGAACAACGACCTGAAGATGGCGGACTCCGAACTGCGTCGCGAGGAGCTGCGGATTCTGCGCGATCTGAGCGATCGGGTTGCGCTTCTCGAGGCCGAAATTCGACGTTCGCTGTCGACAGCAACGAGGCTGGACGTGCTGTCGGCGAAGGGCAAGCTGGCCCGTGAACTTGAGGCCAGTGTTCCCGAGCTGCGGGAGGAGCCGATGCTCAAGCTCCTCAGCGCCCGTCATCCGGTGTTGGTGTTGCGGGGGTTGGAGGTCGTGGCAAACGACATCAGCCTCGGCGCAGGTGCTGGTGGGCGCGAAGGACAGCCCAGGGCTCTGGTGCTCTCGGGTCCGAACACCGGCGGCAAGACCGTGACCTTGAAGACAGTGGGGCTCGCTGCACTTCTGGCGCGGGCTGGGATGGCAATTCCGGCCTCCGAAGGCAGTGAAATGGGATGGTTCCCGCAGGTCCTCACCGACATCGGCGATGCTCAGGATGTGCAGGATGATCTCTCGACGTTCTCGGGACACATTCTGCACATGAGCGAGATGCTGGAGTCGCTGCGTGATCGTGTTGGACCAGGCCTCGTCCTGGTGGATGAGGTCGCGGCGGGTACCGACCCCGTGCAGGGGGCTGCTCTGGCTCGAGCTCTGCTCGAGGCCTTCCTGGCGCACGAAGGCCTGGTCATCACTACCACTCACTATTCCGATGTGAAGGCGCTCTCCAGTGTCGATTCTCGTTTCCTCAACGCGCGCGTGGAGTTCGACGGCGAGGCTGGTCAACCTACTTATCGACTAT
>CAZEIY010000425.1:0-2051 GCA_964512375.1 uncultured Rickettsiales bacterium
CTCTGGTCGCACGCTGGGAGTGGCCCCCCTGGCTGAAACTCACCGCCTTTGGCTACGACAACATCCTGGCCGCCGACACCCTACTGCGGCTGTATCCCTCAATCGTGACAGAGCGAGACTGCCGGGCCTTCCCGGTGCAACCCTTTTCGCGCTGCCGGGTGACCTTCTACTACGACGACCACGACGGGCTGGGTTGCCCAATCTACGAAGAGTTCACCTTCAACGACGCAGGTGAGATCACCTTCATCGAGGCCTGGTCTGATCAGCCCGATCTGTTGCCCATGGCAGATGATGACCTGTGGGCAGAAGGTGAAGGGGTCACTCGGCTCTCTTCACGCATCCCGGGCCTGGGGAACGCGCAGGGTCTGCTCGACCTTCACGGCGAGGCCATGAGCGAAGCGGCCACCGCAGATCTCAACATCGCCGATTTCGTAACCCGCGCCGACAGCTGGTTCGAGACCTGGTCAGAGGAACTCGATGAAGCGGGCGACTCGATCTGGCCCGTCGGCTGCGGCTGGTAGGTGCTATTGACCTGAGACGGCGTGCAAGCACAGGACGAACAACAGGAGCCCTCCCCCGATGGCCACCAGCGACCCACGCAAAGGAGCACGGTTGCTGCCGGCAGCCTCCACGACTGCCCTGAGTTCGGCTTCCTCTGGTGAGCCTGCTGCCACAAGGCGGCGGATGCGTGGGGCAACAAACAGTTCGGCGGCTACGACTGCGTACAGGGGTGCGACCAGGCAGATTGCCAATCCCTGGCCGATCTTGTTCGGGTCGTCGAGCGCCCCGAGTACGTGGATGAGACCAATAATCACACCCAGGGTTCCCAGTGCATAGATGATGTCCCTGGCGCTGCGCAACACGAGTTGGTGCTGCGCCCGCTCCCCGGCCGTGCACTCCGCAGGCGAGTGCCCGGCCGTAAAGGCGCGGTGGTGACCCGCTACGCCGTGAAAGGCCGCGTTGAGTGGCGCGAACGCCAGAATGATTCCCAGCGCTGCCGGCTGTAGGAAATTGCCGGCCTGATCGCCAACGACCGCCGCAACACCCAGGATGCTGCAGGTCATCACTGCGAGCACGGCGAGGTCCGTGAGAAATGCTCGCTTACTCGCACCTGCAGCAGTCCCTGACAACTCCGAGCTACCGAGAAGACTGCGCCGTGCCATGCGGTCCATAAGAGGCACAAGACAGATCTCGGCGAGAACCACCGTGTACACCACCGCGAGCAAAGCCAGGGCGATCCAAGCGCCCAATTCACTGGGGCTGTCCAGAGTTCCCACTGTTCCGATAAGGCCCACAAGGTAGGCGAGTCCCCCCAGCGTGAGGCACAACATGCGCAGTCCAGCAACGACCTCCATGAAGCGAGGAGTGCTTGCTGCATCGAGTTCAGACAAGCCGCAAGCAGCCGACAGAGCGCGAACAAGGTCACCCCGGTAGATAACGAGACCCAACAGTAAGGGGGTGAGGATGCAGAGCAGGATGGCGCCCCAGCTGACCAGCATCATGCAGTAGCCACCCTCGAAGATATGCATCGCCACGACGATTCCCAGGCCCAACGCGAACAGGACAGCTCGTAGCATTGCGGTCTCCTACACGGCGGCTCCGGTCCAGTCCGGATGCAACCTGCTGTGGACTGTGCACCCCCACCAGCAAGCGGCGGGGGTCAATCCGGTCGAATCGGCTCGCCTAGCGAGGGCGCTCTTCGTCGCCCCGGATGGATTCGGCGTCCCGGGAGCCGTCTCCACGGACTGCATTCAGCAGACGGTCAACCCAGCGGCGGCCCTCAGCCAAGCCCTCTCGGACCCGATCTCGCCTCGACGTCGAATCCTCGCCGCGCTCTACGTCGCCCCTGGTGCGGTCGCGAATAGCGCGAACCTCGCCCAGCTCGCCCCGGTCGACGGCGTCTTCGCGCAGATCCTCCTCGCGCTCGTCTTCGTCGTCCCAGTCGCCCTTGTCACCCTCGCGCTCATCGTCCTCGTCCCTGTCGTCCTCGTCCCAGTCGTCCCTGTCGTCCTCGTCCCAGTCGTCCCTGTCGTCCTCGTCCCAGTCGTCCC
>CAZEIY010000425.1:2151-4049 GCA_964512375.1 uncultured Rickettsiales bacterium
TGTCGTCCTCAAGGCGGTCCCAGAGCACGACGCAACGACGCAGAAGGCGACCATACTCTTCGCGGTTCTCCTCGGCCCAGCCCTCGTCGGCGAAGCGCTCACTCAGCCCCTCGCAGTACTCGAGTTCCTCGCGCAGGTCCCTGTCACCACGCTCCCTGTCACCGCGACTTGTAACGATCTCGCTCTCGAGCACGAAGAATGCGGTGTCCATGCAACTGAGTTGAGCGCTCAGTTCGGTGTGACTGTCACACTGCTTTTCGAAAGCATCGCCTGCGGTGCAGCCCGCCAGGGTTAGAGAGAAAATAATCAGAGTGTGGAGGGCTTTCATCAGGAACTCCGTGGGACGCCTAAACAGTAGTGTGAGTCCCATTGTAGTGAAGCGTCCCCATTTTTCATCTCGAATTCTGGAACATCGCGAGCAGGCGGACGCCTTCATGATGCATCGAGAACCATCGAGGAGACGCCTTCGGGCTCCATCCGCAAGGCTCCGGCAACAGAAAGGGTGCGCCGAGCAGAACATGGCCCGCTGATGGCGGTGATGAGGTAGACCTTGGGGTGTGAAACCCCTCTTGCTTCCAGCAATGGCGCTACTCGCAGGATGCATCTCAGGCACCGGACCAGGCTTTGGTAGCGGGGAACGCAGCGAAGACGAGGTGACTCCCCCCGTTGCCGTCGACACCACTCCGCTGTGCCCGACTGGTGCCTGCAACAACGACGAGTGCTCCGTGGCCGACTCCGTGGAGTGGGAAGCAGATCCGGGTGGAGCCCAGCCCTGTCTCCTGCCTGGCACCTGTGACCTGGACTACCTGCGCTTCCTGGACCTGGCCAGCGACGAGGGCGAACCGATCTCACTTCAGGAGCTACGGGACTCCATCACGGCGCTCGCAGCTGGCGATGTCGAGTACCAGACCGACCCGATCGCCAACGAGGCGCTGCGCGAGGTCATCATTGAGGCCACCAACCTGGGGTTCTTGTTAGATGGACTCGACGAGCGACCACTGACAGTGCGTGAGGTCGGCGAGCAGCCCTTTGGGCGAGGCACACAGCTCGACCTGGTGCTCGAAGACCCCTGGGTGGGTTCCTTCCAGGCCATGCTGCTTCTGCCCCATACCGACACTCCACATTCCGGCGTCGTAGCCCACCCCGGACACTGGGAAGAGGCCTGGGAGCACCGAGATCTGCGCCATGCCTTCGATCTCGTACACGCGGGCATCGCTGTAGGCATCCTCGATCCTCGTACCCACGAAGCCGACGAGGTGGAGTCTGATGTCACCGAGGCGATGCTCCTGGCAGGCCATTCGTTTATGGCTGTGCGGGTCTATGAGAGCCTGTTGTTGCGGCGGGTTCTACGGGCGCACCCCGACATCCACCCCGAGCGGATCGGCTTGATGGGGCACTCAGGTGGTAGCGCTAGCGGCAACCTCGCTGTACGCGTCGACGAGGACTGGGGCGCCTATGCCTCTGACTTCGTCACCGAGTATCTCTATGCAAAGCCCGACGGGACCTACGGGGACGAAACCGTGCCCCTGCCACCAGAAGATCAGCCAGATCTCAACAGCATCCAGCCCTACCCGCCTCTTTAACTACGGATACCCCGAGGGCGGCGACGAGCTCGTCTCGTTCTTCTGTGACGTCCTCCGCGAACGCTGAGCTGAGCAGCTCGGGCCTATGCTTTGTGGTTGAGTCCACAGAAAGTCGGCTAACATGCAGGCTAAGTGAACAGAAAACCTCATGCACTTTTGTAAGAACTCAAGTCCTGCTCCTTCTGCCCGGATGGCCATTCCATGAAGCATGTCTCCATCGCCAGCATCTTAGCGCTGTTTTTTCTCTTAGCGGTGCAGCCCCTCACCTCATGCGACAGCGCTAGCAATAACGGCTTCTACCGCGGCAGCGATGAC
>CAZEIY010000426.1:0-4047 GCA_964512375.1 uncultured Rickettsiales bacterium
TGAGCTCATCGCTGCGGCCAGGACTCTGGAACAGCGTCTGGTCGAGCTGCGCGAGGCACCTCGGGAGGAGCCGTACAGCGGCCCGGCGATTCTCAGCGGAAGGGCTGCAGCTGTCTTCTTTCACGAGATCTTCGGTCACCGGGTGGAAGGGAGCCGACTCAAGCAGGTTGATAGCGGTCAGACCTTCCTCAACAAGGTCGGTGAAGAGATTCTCCCTCCCTTTCTGTCCGTTCATGATGACCCCACGGTCGCGAGGTATCAGGACATCGATCTGCGAGGTGCTTACTCCTATGACAACGAGGGGGTACCCAGTTCACAGGTGACTCTGGTGGACCACGGTGTCCTCAAGGGCTTCCTCGAGAGTCGTTCGCCATCGTCTGAGGGTCTGGTCAGTAATGCGCACGGTCGGCGTCAGCCGGGTCGCGCGGTTGTGGCCAGACAGGGCAACCTCCTGGTGACGGCTCACGCGCAGGTCTCCGAGGAGAGGCTGCGAGAGCGCTTGCGTGCTCTCGCCAGGAAGGCTGGGCTTGAGTACGGCCTCTACATCGAGGACATATCAGGAGGCTTCACGTTCACCGGCACGTACATGCCCAATGCCTATCAGATCAATGTGCTGCTGGCCCGTAGGCTCTATGTAGATGGCCGTCCGGACGAGCTGGTGCGAGGTATTGACTTCATCGGCACACCGCTGCAGACCTTCTCGAAGATCATCGCGGCCGGCGAGCGGATTGAGGTGTTCAACGGAAGCTGTGGTGCCGAGAGTGGTTGGGTGCCGGTGAGCGCAGCGGCACCCTCGATGCTGTTGACGCAGGTCGAGGCGCAGCGCCAGATGAAGGGGCAGGCGAAGCCACCCCTGATGGAGCCTCCGCCCGCCACAGTCGTCGACGAGGGGGCTGACCGACTGCTGGCCCAGATGGTAGCTGCTGCAAATAGGGCCAAGGCGGGGCTGCAGCTTCCTGGTGCACCCAAGCCCGCCTGGACCGAGGTTGTCGTGCGCGACCTGGATCGGCACCGCGCGATCGCGGACTTTGGTTCACTCCGTCAGACGAGCGGTGCGCGGTCGCGGCCGACCACTTTGGAGGTGGTAGTGGGCGATGAGAAGCTCAACTCTTCGCGCATCAATGGTGGCTCAGTGGCCACTCTTCCTGGTGCGGCGGTCGAGGCGAGCCTGGTGGTCGAGGATCTTGGTGAGAATGCGCCGCGGGATCTCTGGCTGATCGCTGACCATAGCTACAAGGCGGCGCTGCAGCGCTACGCGTTCAAGGCCTCGGCGAGATCGATGGCCGTCGGAGAAGAGCCGCCACCGGACCTCGCACCTGCGCCGGTTGTTCAGCACCTTGCAGGGGTTCGCCCGGCTCCGGTCCCCAGAGATCGTCTCAATCAGATCGCGATCAGTACTTCATCGATGCTGCGTGGCCTGGGCCTCCTCACGGGCTCGGTCTCGGCACGCACGATCCGCGGCAATGAGTACCTGGTGCGTAGTGATGGAACTCAGGTGGTCCAGCCGTACGGCTATACGGCTATCTGGGCTTCAGCGAGCGCCGCACGTGCTGATGGACTTCGCGTCAGTGATTACCGGCAGTGGCTGGCGCGCAGCGAGGACGAGCTGCCATCTGTCGCCGAGATGAGCGCTGAGGTTCGCTCGATGGGCGAGCGCCTGAGGGGTCGGGTAGCGGCCGATGCGGTGCCCTACTACGAGGGGCCAGTACTCTTTGAGGGGTTGGCTGCGACGCAACTCTTCGTGCAACTACTCGCTCCTTCACTGCTAGGCACACCACCCGCGCCCGAACCCGGCAGGTCGTACCAGCAACAAACTCGCCGCGGACCTCGTCTGCATCGCCAGGTGCTGCCTTCCGGTTGGCATGTCAGCGATGATCCGGGCAGGGAACACCCCACTCTGCCCGGTAGCTTTGAGTTCGACCAGGAGGGCGTTCGTGCGCAGAAGGTGGCTCTTGTGAACGACGGACGAGTCGTTGATTTTGTCATGTCCAGGGTGCCACGCCCCGAGCGGAGCGGCAGTAATGGACACGCTCGTGGTGGTGTCGGTGGACAGCGCTCTGCTCGGCTGGCCAATTGGACCGTCGAGCCACCTCGCAGCCTCAGCGCTGCCGGTATGAAGCGCGCAGTGGCTAGAGCGCAGCGCTCAGCTGGCTCCGATCGAGTTCTGGTGATTCGTGGTCTCGGTCTCGTTGCCCAGGGTCGCCTCGGTCGGCCTACGCGGGCGCTGTGGCGTTACTCCGATGGGCGGGAGGAGCCGGCTCTGTTGATGGAGTTCCTTGGTGTGGATCGCCGCACGCTGAGAGATGTCGCAGCGGTGGGAGGTGGCAGCCAGACGCTGGGCTATCTGGGTGCTGTCAGGCCTGGAGGACGACCGGGCACGACGTCGGGGATTCCAATGATTGCAACCACTCCAGCACAAGTCCTCGTGGAGCATCTCGAGCTCGCTTATCCAGGCGCCTCTCAGAAGCCCTTTGCCCTCGCTCCGCCGCCCCTGGAGTCCCCATGACTCTGCAACTGGTCGCAGCAATTCCCATCGGCTTTGAGAAGGTGGTCGCTCAGGAGATCCGAGCCCTGGGTGGGGGTATCGGCAAGACCCGTTCCCATGCGGGTCGCATCTCTTTCGAGGGGCCGGATGACGCAGTGTATCGCTGTAATCTCAACCTTCGAACCGCAGAACGTATCCTGGTCCAGGTCGGTGAGTTCTCAGCTCGGTCCATGAGTCGCTGGACCACCTACGCGGCGGCTATCCCCTGGGAACGATGGATCGCGCCTGATAGCGAGGTGGAGATTCAGGCGAGTACCCGTGCGTGCCGACTCTTTCACACTGGAGCGCTGCACGAGGGCCTCATCGAGGCCCTTCGACTGCGCGGCGTCAACGCGCAGATGCCTGCATCCAAGCGTGGCAAGGCGAAGGTCAGACCCATGTCGGTCGACATACGCGGCACAGCGGATCGATTCGTCCTCTGTGTCGACACCTCTGGTGCTGGCCTGCACCGTCGAGGGTATCGCAAGGAGACGGCTAAGGCCCCGCTCCGGGAGACCCTGGCTGCCGCCCTCCTGCGGCGAGTAGGTTGGACGCCCGCGCAGGCACTGTGCGACCCAATGTGCGGTTCGGGGACGTTCCTCATCGAGGCGGGTCTGCTCGCTCAGCGCAGGCCTCCTGGCCTGGACAGGCACTTTTCCTTCCTGCGCTTCCCCTGCTTTGACGAAGCTCGCTGGGAGGAGCTGCGCACGAAGGCCAGGGAGGGCCTCGTCGAGAATGGTGGTGGGGTCAGCATCGAGGGTGCGGATCGGGCCGGTGGAGCCGTGCGCGCGGCACGCAACAATCTGGCGCGCGCAGGGATGCCCCGTAGCATTAAGGTCTCGCAGCGTGGGCTCGCCGAGCTTCGTCCAGCCTCGGGTAGGGGGCTGATTGTGCTGAATCCACCCTATGGGAAGCGGCTTCAGACCGAGTCCTCAGAGCGGGACGAGCCTGCAGAACAGAACACCCTGGCGTCTTGGAGCAGATGGGCGACGGCCATTCGAGAGAGCCGGCCGTCGTGGGATGTTCTGTTGCTCGCGCCTGGTCGTGACGAAGCAGGAGCTTTTGGTGCCACGGGAAAACCAGTTGCCCGATTCCGTAACGGGGGGCTTCCTATCTCGGCCTGGCATCTGTGCGCTTGATTTCAGTAGCCGCTTATTCTTGCGCGGGATGCCAGTCGCAGTGACCGCCGTGCTTGTATGGCTGCTCGCCTTTGATTAGGGTGCCTCCATGTGCAACCTCAAGCATCTCTCGTCTTCCATCTTCCTCGTCCTGCTCGTTGGAGTCCTGCTCGGCTCTTGTGGCGGTGAGAAGCCGTCATCATCGGCCCCTGCCGGCGACCCAAAGGCCTCTCCTTTTCCCGCTGAGCCCATCGAGTTTCCAGTTCGTGATCTACAGGGAGAGGACAGCATCCCTCTCAATGTGGAGGTGCGATCTAAAGATGGTGAAGTGGTCAAGTTGAGCGAGTTGGTCAGTGGCCCAACGCTGCTCGTTTACATCGATGACGACACGGACAATCGGCAGAA
>CAZEIY010000427.1:0-4040 GCA_964512375.1 uncultured Rickettsiales bacterium
ACTTCACCGCCACCTTCACCGGCTCGTGCGGCGACTGCACCAACCAGAGCTTCCCCGTCGTGTCCCAAAACTCAGCCGGGCTCGATGTCCATCGTTCGGTACGGTTCGGTTCCTGGCCATATTGCAGCCTCTTCGGTCGAGATTCGACAACTTCCCGCCTGCTCCTGATCGATGGACTGAGACCACGATCGAGTTTTGGGACACCACGGGGTGGACCAGGCCGGCTACGCGACATACAGCGACACGCTTGCCCTCGTCCAGGCCTCATCGCACCGGGTCTTCACTATTGGTCTGGGCAGCGATTACGATGAGACGGTGCTTAGTGCTTTGGGTACGGCTGGTTTTGCCCCTGCTGGTGCGGCGAGCGAGTTGACGGCAGCTTTCAATGCCATCACCCAGGACCTGGTGGACCTGGTCAGCAGCTACTACGCGCTGACCTACTGCACTCCGTCCCGAGCCGGCTCCCACGAGTTGACGCTAGCGTCATTCCCGGCTCACCGACCGGTGAACTGAGCTTCAGCTTTGATGCGACTGGCTTTACGTCGGGTTGTGATCCGACAGAGCCTATTGGAGTGTTTGGCGACGACGATGACTCCGCCGGTGATGACGACGATGACTCCGCCGGTGATGACGACGATGACTCCGCTGGGGACGACGACGATGACTCCGCTGGGGACGATGACTGCGGTTATGCGATAGGCGACATTGGTCCCGGGGGGGGCGTTGTGTTCTACGACAAAGGCTACGAAAGTGACGGGTGGCAGTGCATGGAAGCGTACCCTCTCGGAAACGCTAATGGTGCTGCATGCTGGGGTTGTGTAGGTGTTGACCTACCTGGTGCGTCAAGTTCGTCGATTGGAGATGGACTTTCCAATACGCTCGACATGCTTGCTGGCTGTGCCAATGAAACCACGGCTGCGAGCCGCACCGCAGATTTTGAAAACAATGGTTACCAGGACTGGTTCGTGCCCTCGAAAGATGAGTTGGACGCGTTTTATGGAAACATAATGAATGTGGGTCTTCTTCCCGGGGGATTCCTATACGAAGGCACCCCCGTCTCTTCGACAGAGATTGATGCCACCTCTATTTGGGTCACCAACACCAGTCAACAGCAGATGTTTGTGTATGGCAAATCTGATTGCACCCTGATCTATTTACCTGTGCGAAGGTTTTGACTTGTAAAAACACCTTTACCGGCTCGTGCGGCGACTGCACCAACCAGAGCTTCCCGGTCACCGCCACGCGCTGAGCCGCCCCCTGCCCTGTCCGCTAAGATGCGCACTCGGAGGTGGAGATGAAGCTTTGGCTCTTGTGCATTGGCATCGCCCTGCTCTCCACTGTTGGCTGCAGCAGCCCCGGCGAAGTGCTGCAGGACTTTGACGGCGACGGCAGCCTCGATGCCGATGACTGCGGGCCCGACGACGACACCATTTACCCTGGCGCACCCGATAACTTCGGCAACGGCATCGATGAGGACTGCGACGGAGCCGATGGCGATGCAAACGACACGGACAATGATGGTGTCCCCAACGAATCTGACTGCGGACCCGAGGATGAGACCATCGGACCCGGTGCCGATGACCCCTATGGTGACGGCATCGATCAAAACTGTGATGGCGCGGATGGGGTAGACGTTGACGGAGACGGCTATCCCGCACCTGGCGACAATGTCCCTGAAGATCGTGCCGACTGCAACGATTCGGACGACACCATCCATCCTGGAGCAGAGGAAAACCCGAACTCTTCCCAGGACGAAGACTGCGATGGCTTTGGACGACCCCTCGAGATCTCTATCATCCCACCTGAGCCGCGCACCGGTGATTCCCTGGTCTTGCAGGTCACTACCGATGCAGTCACCTACGACATTGCGTGGTCGCTAGAAGGCGAGACTCGCCCCGACCTTGAGGGGCTTCTCACTATCTCTCCGAGCCATACCGTCAAGGGCCAACTCTGGTCTGTCCAGGTAACTCCCTACGACCCTGCGGGACAAGCAGCGGATGCCGAGACGACATCCACATTGATCCTCAATACGCCGCCACTCCTCACCCTCTTCACTGGCCTTGTCCCCTCTCCCGCGGAAGGAGACATCCTGTCGAGCGTAGTGACGGTCACAGATGAAGACCCCGCAGACAACAGCGCCCTCGAAGTGCACTCAGAATGGTTCGTCAATGGTCAGAACCTCGGCCTTGCCCCGACCACAGCCACTCTTGATTCGACCCACTTCGACAAAGAGGATGAAATCTGGGCCGTACTGACCCCCACCGACGCCACCGAATACGGAGTGCCCATCGAGACGAACCACGTGTTTGCAGTGAACACCGTGCCCTCAGCAAGTGCAGCCACGATCACTCCCGGGGCTGGGAATGAGTCCACGGTGTTCAGTTGCCAGGTGAGTGGTTGGAGTGACCCCGACCCGGCAGATGTCGAGGACTATGACTACAACTGGACCGTCGACAGCGCCTCGGTCTCCAGCAGCGCTACCATCGATGGAGCTCTCTTCAATTCCAACCAGTCGCTGCTCTGCGAGGCGACCCCCAATGATGGCGAGGGAGTCGGCGCCACCCTGACCAGCACCCTGGTCAGCATCTCCAACAGCGTACCCAGCATCACCTCGGTCCTACTCGAGCCCAGCGATCCCACAGAGGCGACCACGCTGACGGCAAGCGCACAGGGCGTTGTCGATGCCGATCCTGCCGACACCGTCAGCTTCAGCCTTCGCTGGTTCGTCAACAGCCAGTTTGTTGGAGACGCCTCCACTCTCTCCGGCGATCACTTCAACAAGACAGACAGCATCTTTGTCGAGATGACTCCGTCCGATGGCACCGACACCGGGATAGCGGTCAACAGCAACACCGTGACCGCCGCCAACACAGCACCGCAGGTCACTGCCCTCACGCTCAGTCCCGACCCGGCCTACACCGGCTCGACCTTGACACCGATTGTTATCTCGAGCGACCCCGACCCCACCGATAGCGTGACCTACAGCTATCAGTGGTGGATCAACACCTCGACTGATGCAGGCCAGGCTGCGATTCTGGCGGGCAGCTCGTTTGTAAAGAACGATGAGGTGCGGGTCGAGGTGACCCCCAGCGATGGCGAAGCAAGCGGCGCGGTCGCGATGAGCGCGACTCTGGTCATCGCTAATACAGTGCCTACCGCACCCTCTGTGCACGTCGGTCCGGCTCAACCCGGCCTGACCGATGACCTGGTCTGTTCCATCTCGGCGCAAGCACAGGATCCCGACGTGGCTGACCTGGTTGACCCCACCCTAAGCTATGACTTCTCCTGGGATCACGACGGCAGCGCGACCACTGCCTGGAACCAGAGCGGCCTCGGTGCAACAGGGCAAGCTACCGTCGATGCTGCGACCCGACCGGGCGGCGGCACGTGGACCTGCGAAGTCACAGCCAATGACGGCACAGAAGCCGGACCTCCAGGTGTGAGAAGTGTCAGCTTCCATCGCGACTGCGATCACTATGGTGACGGACATCTCGGTAGCTACACCGTGGCCGCGGGGACGAGTGAAGTGCTCAACTCCTACTCGAGGGTCACCGGCAACAACCCAGCGGGAGCGAACAGCATCGGCGTGGAGGACCCGAGCCTGTTCTCGGCTGGCGACCTCGTGCTGCTCCTTACGATGCGCGACCCCGAGGTTGATGACGCGCTGCGTCTTGTCGGTCAGCGGGAGTACCATCGGGTGACTGCGGTGGGGACGGGCGAACTGCAACTGGAGGCAGCCCTCGAGTACACCTACAACGACAGCAACTGGTCCAGTTGTGCCGGTAGCTGGCCGAGCGGCTGTAACTTTCTGGTTCCCGATGGCCAGCTTCACCAGGTCATCCAGGTGCCCGAATACCAGGATCTGACCGTCGCGGGCACGATCTCTGCGCCTTCCTGGGAGAGTCGCCACCTCTACAGCAACACCACAACGACAGGGGCTGGGGGAGTGGTCGCGATCAAGGTCGCCGGAACCTTGAGCATCGCAGCAGGTGCTTCCATCAATGTAACCGGTAAGGGCTACAACGGAGGACAAAACAGCC
>CAZEIY010000428.1:0-4033 GCA_964512375.1 uncultured Rickettsiales bacterium
CAGGGCGAACTCGACCTCGCCGCTGAAGCTGACCTCAAACTCGCCCACTGGTCCCAGGGGTTGGATCAGCCCTTCGACCTGTTGGGAGGTGACCGCGAGCAGGATGTCGTCGTTGCCGTCGTAGAAGTTCAGCTCATCGATCACGACGGAGAAGCTCTTGGGGAAGCCGGTGCCAGGCTCTTCGTTCAGCAGCAGCACATAGCCCCGCCCCGGGGGCACTTCGATTCTCGCTCGGACCGTCGGCACCTGGTTCTCCTTACCTATTGCAGGTCAATCAACTCGGCAGTGTTGCCCAGTGTCCAAGGCGAGCCGTGGTCCTTCGCTTGATTGGCGACCTGCTGCAAGGACCACTCGTTGTCTTCGTCCCTCTTGAGAACCATGGTCATGCAGGGGTTCTTCGGGCTGTTGGTTCCCGTCATCCCGTTCGCAAAGAACAACACGCAACCCGGTGGCATCTGCGTGTCAAAAGCGACTGCCCATTCGGTCAACACGTGCAGCTTGAACCCAGCGAGCCGTTCGGTTGGGACACCTGTGATCAGCAGGACGTTCCGTATGCTTGACCGCTCTTCCATAGCTCGCACCTTCCACCTCGGAGGAGCACCGCCGAAGGGTTCGGGCGGGATGCGGGTCTTCTCGTTAGCCTCTTCCTGCCCTGTGCTTGTATCTGGTGTCGTCTGCTGGGTCGCGCAACCGAGGAAGGCGACCAGGCAGCCGGAGCTGAGGGTTAGCAGGATGCGCATGGGCGTTCATCTCCCCAGGAACATTGATTCGGGTGATTATAGTACGGGCGAGACGGAGTCTCTCGTCTCCGTGGAGGACGGAAGTTTGAGATCGAACGACGATGCAAAGCTGCGGCGCCGCCATAGGCAATTGGAACCTGTCGACCCTGACGAACAGGCTTTCTTTGGCGGCTATTGCGGCAGCAAGGCCGGGACTCTGCTCGAGAAGGGTGTCGAGCAGTATCGCGCCGAGGACTTCTACGACATGCCGTCGGTGAAGTTCGACGACGAGCAGCTTGCTGGCGTGCTCGCAGGCTGTGAGCAGATGGCGGCGGGTAGGGGCTTTGCGATGGAGACTCCGCTCGAGGGTGTCTCGGTGACCGGCTGCTACGCCCTGATTGCCACGTTGCACTTTAAGGTGGTTGGTCGCCAGACCCATCGCCCCGGACACGGCTTCCTCGATGAGATGCGCTGCCAGCAGGGCAAGCGAATTGTCGGCTCACTGTTCAACCGGGTGGTGTACTCCCGCGATTCCTAGCAAGAGGAAGAGAACCCTCCATCCACCTCTTGCTACACTTCCTTCCCTTGAGGGAGGAACCATGACAGAGACGCCGCTTGCCAACCAGCCACTGTTCTCCGATCCCGATGCCCGTGCGTCCTTTCCGGCGCCGCTGGCTGTGACCATCGAGGTGATGGTCTCCGAGATCTCCGTGTCCGGCGAAGAGACCACCGCTGATGAGACCGCGGGGGTGGTTGAGGCGCTGGCAGCCTGGCTCGGGCGTGTCTGGGTTGCCGAGTACCTGCTGGTGGCCTCGGTAGATGACGCTGCCATCGATGACCACCTCAATCGCGATCTCATGGAGGGGGTCGCTTCGGACGCTAACGTGCTCACCGGCCAGTGGATTGGCCTCAGTCGACGCATCCGAGCCCACCTCATGGGCCGGGCGACGGTTGTTGATGGGCTGACAGAGATTGACTTTGGTGAGTTCGGAGACGACCAGCATCCTGTGGCGCGGCTGCTGCGCTTCCGCAATCACTTCAGCCACGGCAGCTTCGCATCGACCGTGGTCGAGATCCGCGAGCACCGTCAACTCCTCCACGACCTGTTGGCAAAGTTGCCTGCACTGCGCGACCAGCCTGTCTTGTGCCGCGATGCCGAGACCGGGGTAGTTCGTGCTGCCAATGGACGCTGGCCTACAGTGGATGCCCCTGAAGGCACTGACATACCCGCCGCGCACCCCTGCATTCTGGGCTCTGGTGGTGACCTGCTCGACCTCTACCCTCTGCTGAACGTCAGCTTTGCTGGGGGAGAGCCCCGCCTCGAGCATCCGAGCAAGGAGCATCCTGTCAGTGCCCTGATTGAGCTCAGCGCAATTGCCGGTTGGCTCGAGACCTACGAGCACCAGCGACAGGGCTTCCTTGTCTGGGATGGCACGACTGCAGCGGCCGATCTACCCCAGGCGGCGCGCGGTGACCTCAAAGAGGCCCTCGCAGGCGCCCGGCCAGGCCTTGTCCTGGTGCAGGGCTACCCCGGCTGCGGCTCTTCGGGCGCGGTCGCTGCTATCGATGCCGATGATCCGCTTGACCTGGGGCTGGGGCGCTTCGCAGCGCTGGGGCGCGTGGCTGTGCGGTCAGGGGACCTCGGTCAGTCTGGCCTTACTGTGGGTCGGGTTCTGCTGCGGTTGGCCGAAGAGGCGCTTGGCGAACAAGCCGGGTCCCGCTCCTCGACCGTCGCTGACCTGATCAAAGCCGATGGGCCCTTGCTGCAGGCTTCCGCCGCCCTCGCTGCTGCCGGCAAGGAGGTGCTGCTCGGCATCGAAGATCTGCACAATGGCGCCGTGGCCTACCGCGGAGAACCGCTGACGGTTCGAGATGTCTACGAGGCCCTCGCTGGCACTGCCTTCTCGGTGATCGCTACGACCGTGCCGGGGGCGCTGTTGCGCCCACTGTTTGACGCTACGGTTCGTGTTCCCGTTGTTGCCGATCCCGTGCTTGCCGAGGTGACCGGCTGGGTGGATCGCCTGACCAGGGGCCGCCAGCTTCATCGCCAGGTGCTCGGAGTGCTTGCCGGCAAAGGGCAGGGGATGCACCTCTTTGCGCTCTGTGACGAGCTCGAGCAGGGTCGCGAGGAGCCGCTCTTTGAGCCGGCCGTGGAGCGGGCTCTCTGGGACCTGCAGCCTCTTCTTCAGTGGACGCGAGAGGAAATGGAACTTGAAGAAGGCACGAAGGAAAAGACCCGCCTGTGGTCGGTGTTTACGCCGTCTCTTGCGGCCGTACTGGAAGGGAGCGCGTAATGGCTGGCAAGAAGAAGAACAAGGGCGCAACCGGCGCGGAGTTGCTCGAGAAGGTCGAGCAGGAACTCAGCGAGGACGAGCGCAGGATCTGGGACAGCTACATCGAAGAGCTGTCGGTTCCCGGGGCCGACATCAATGCTCTCCAAGAGCGCTTCTTTGGCTGGGCGGGTGCGATCGTCGCTCGCCTGGGCCTTGGTCACACAGGCCCTGTATGGGGTGCGCTGAAGTCCCAGCATAAGCCCACCAAAGTTCCGGCCGAAGTTGTCCCGCTTCGCGAGCTCGCCGATTCCTTCCCTTACCCCCTCGGTTTTAAGCTTCGCGAGCTGCTCCAGGCTACCCGGCGACGCGAAGAAGGAGAGCCCGAGCCTCAGTACGCTTTCGAGTTGAGCGCAGTGATGGGTGTTCTGGTGCGCATGGCTGCGCTGATCACAATTCGGGCCTATGTGGCGACAGGCGGTAAAGACGCCAACCTCAACAAGGAAGTCGTCGCTACCCTACGTGCTCCGAGTGATGGCGCCTGGCTCTCGGTAGCGCAGCGCCTGTCTGCTGTAGTCGACGACAAGAAGGTACCCCTTGCCGGGCTGGTTCGAGATGCGCTTGCGGCGAAGCCAGCGGCTCCCGACGAGGTCAAGGAACGAGCCAGAGATGGAAAGGGAAAACAGGCCAGGAAGGTCCTGGATGCCCTCGGCGCCCTCGTGTCCTTTCGCAACGCTCTGGTGCACGGTGAAAACATCAGCGATGCCGACCTGGACCGGGCCAAAGCGCTGCTCGAGATCTCCCTGCGCGGCTTCGTCGGCCTGGCCGACTACCGGCTTGAGGTGCTGCACGAGGGAGTGACCTGGTCGCTCAATGGCGCGGTTCCCAGGCCCGTAGAAGGAGGCGATGGCTTGGAAGAAGGCCAGCCAAGCCTGGTACACCGGGAGCGCGAGGGCGAGGTGCTCTCACTCTCGCCACTGCTGCGCTTCAAGGCCGGCGCGGGCGACGAGGTGGGAGTGCGCGGCGATGGGCCTCCCCGGGCGG
>CAZEIY010000429.1:0-4031 GCA_964512375.1 uncultured Rickettsiales bacterium
GGCAAGGCCGGTGACGTGGTGGTTGATGTGAGCACCAAAGGTCGGGCCTACGAGGTGACTTTTCGCAAGGACTGGTCAGCCCCCCCAGCCTGCTCCTGTCCCGACTCCCAAAAGGGCGGCAGCAACCGCTCCGCTGGGTTCTGCAAGCACACCATTGCCTCAGCACTGAAGTGGGATGACCTCCGCTGCCAGTTGCTAGACCTCCTGATTTAGGAAAGGACTGAAAATGGCCTCTACAAGCAATCGAAAGCAAAGTCCCAAAGGTTACTCCTGGACCGAGTTGACGGAGCTCCTTCCGGCAGCACTACGGGCTGGAATCTCTTCCCTCGTCCTCGGGCACCCCGGTTTGGGCAAATCTGCCCTGGCCGCGAGGCTCGCTGAAGACTTCGGACTACCCCTCATCGACATCCGGTTAGCTCAGCAAGAGCCCGCCGACCTAGCCGGTGTGTACTTCCCCAACCGAGAGCGCGACTGTTTGGACCTATTGCCACCGAACTGGGTGCGGGATCTTGTCGACCGTCCAGCCTTCCTGTTCCTCGACGAGATCAACGCCGCTGTCAGCCAATTGCACCAGGCCGTGGCTTACCAACTGGTCCTGGAGCGGAGGCTGGGCTCTTTCCACTTCCATCCCGATACGGTGGTGTTGGCGGCTGGCAATCTAGAGGAAGACAACGCACTGGCCAGCCCCCTGTCGTCGGCGCTCGCCAATCGTTTCGCCCACTTCCGCATGCGAGTTGATTCTTCGGCCTGGCTCTGCTGGGCGCGGGATAACGGCATCCACCCCAGCCTCGTGGCGTACGTGGCCCGACACGGCGACGAGGTGCTCTATCAGCGCGAGGACGGCGAGACGGTCTTCCCCAGCCCCCGCAGCTGGGCCATGGCGAGCCGGCTGATGTGCCAGCTGCCAAAAAGCCGACATAAGGACGGCATCACTGCCTGTGTGGGGACACCGGCAGCACGACGCTTCACGCAGTTTTTGCGGATGTACAACCGCATCCGTCCCGAGAAGATCCTCAAGCAGGGGCACAGCGTCGATTTCTCGAAGGGAAAGCAGGCAGAGCCATCTTTCATTCATGCCGCCGTGTACGCCGTGGCTGACTGGTTGCGTAACGAAGGTCAGCTCAGCGATGCGGAGCTACCGGCGGTGGTTGCCTTCCTGAACAGCGAGGGGCTCGATCCGGAGTACTGGCTGCTGTTTTTACGCCAGGTGAAGCCGCGCCGGGACCTGCTCGATCGGCTCAAGCGCCTACCGGAGTTCCGGGAGTTGGCTTCTGGCCTTGTCGATTTGCACGCCGGGCTCTACCAGTGAGCAAGAAGAAGACCGCGGCCGCACAGAGGCGCCTCGAAGTGATCGAGGCCGCCGAATGGACCCGTCTCAGCCAATTGCGCATGCAGTTACTCGAACTGCATCCGTTCTGGGGACACCTGTTGCTCCAGGTGCGGCTGTTGATGGCTCCCGAACTCGATGCATTCGCAGCGACCGATTGTGTTGGTCGCATCTGGTTCAACCCGAACAGGACCAGACACCTGGGTCTGAAGCAGTTGGGCTTCGTCGTCCTCCACGAGTTGTGCCACATCCTCTTGCTCAGCGGCGAGCGGCGTCGGGAACGTAACCTGCACCTGTGGAACTGCGCCACCGACTACGCGATAAACCGGATGGTAGCCGCGGTCCGCAATTCGAGCACTGGAGGAGCGCTCTACGAGTCACCGGACGGCAGCTACCGTGGCCTAGGCGAGGTGAAGATCCTGCTCGACTCCAGGTGGGATGGGAAGGTGGCGGAGGCGATCTATGAGCACCTCGCAGCCGAGGCCCTCCCAACTCCACAAACGGTCACGCTGTGGCTTCGGGCGAGTCGAGGAGTGGCTGACGGTGGGACGATCCGCATCCCTCACGTCTCGGACCACGGCGGGGGGATCGACATCCATCTGCCCAGGGGGCTGCTACCCGAAGAGGCCGAAGAAGTCGCTGCGAAAGTAGAACAGGCGCTACGTGGTTGGGAGCAAGCCGGCAAGCGGGGGAATGCCCCCGGTCAGGCCCTTCGACTGCTCGACCGCTTGAATCCAGGAAGAGCGGTCCCCTGGCAGGCTCTCCTGCAACGCTACCTCCGAAGCTGCTTTGGCCGGCAGGAGTGGGATATACGACGTCCGAATCGCAGAATGCTAGAGCAGGGATTCTGGACTCCGACGGCGCGCAAAGAAGTGCGCGGTCGACTGGTCGTCGCCATCGACACGTCCGGCAGCATGGGCACCGAATTACTCTCGCGATTCGTCATTCAGCTCGAGCAATTGGCCGGTCTTGCTCCCGAGACCACGCTCGTAGTGGCTGATGCACGAGTACAGGAGGTGGTTCCTCCTGAAGGACTCAAGCGATACTTGGGACGACGCGAGCTTCCGGGTGGCGGCGGAACGGATCATCGCCCGGTCTTTGCCTGGATCTCGGAACATGACTCCACCCCCGACCTCTTTGTCGGCATCACCGATCTCTACAGCCGCTTTCCTGCTGAGCGACCCGGTTACCCGGTCCTGTGGCTGACGCCGAGCATGCACGGCCCGGCTCCGTGGGGCGACCTGATTGCAGTAGAGGGCCACTAGCATGGAAGACCTGAGGCTTCCCAATCCAGGTTCGGCCTTCGACGAGGCCACTGGAAAGCTGTACCTCTTCGATCGGAGCCCTACCCCCGACGGCCCGGACGGCTCCATCCTCGTGGTCCGCTGCTGGCCCGATCCCAGGGCCTGGCACAAGAGCATCCACCTAAGCTGTAGCGACCGCCTGGCCACCACAAACTGGCGAGGCATTCGCCCGTTCTTCTCGCTCTCCGAAAAGGAGTGTAGTGACTCTGCCCCCTCTTCAAACCCGATCCGCCTACCCCTGCGCAGGCAGCGAAACATCACCCGCGCCGTGACTCGTGTCCCGCCGGGGGTACTGGCAACCGTACGAAACTACTCACCCGGTACTCACTGGCGGCTCCTGAACCTCTTTGCTCGGGTGCCAGCCTTCCTGGAGAGGGCACACGCCCAGCCCGCAGTCCCTTTCTTGGTTGCCCAGGCCGATCGCTTTAAGGGCGGCCTGTTGCGCCGACCCTATTGCGCTGCCCGCCGACTCCAGGGGCGCAAGGCGCGGGACATATTGGCCTGGCTGCACTGGCCGCAACCGCGCTCCGCTCTGCGTTTGCTAGGCCGCTTCGACTGGGCATCCACCTCGGTGTCCGCGTTGCTCCAGTTGCGTCAGTTATTGGAGTCCGGAGAGAAGTGGGTGCACCACCTGCCCTTTCTCGATTCTGTGCTGGTATCTCTACTTCTGGACCACCACTCGGTGCTGACCTGGGGATTTCTTCAAGAAGTCGTTGCCCTCGAGTCTCTCCAAGAACGGCGACGGGTAACGCAAGAGCTTTGGACGATGAGAGCGCCATCGACTTGTGATGAGCCATTACTGGCCATAAGACCGATCAACAGCCTGAGCGAACACAAGAATCGTTGGGATGAGTGGCAGGCATCCACGCTCGCGCAAGCCCAGCGCCGCCAGGAGTGGCCCGAAGCCCCGCCACCACCACCGCCCATCCCTGGCGCGCGGGACCCTCGTGGCCTCGGCGTTGTGCCGCTGGCCAGCTGGGAGGCCATCAGTGAGCACGGTCGCAGGATGGAGAACTGTCTGGTCCAACCCCCCCCTCATGTGTTGAAGCTGCTCGCCGGGCGGGGAGCCCTCTACGAAATCATCGATCGAACCCGGCGGGGTAGTAGGCCGCCTCTTCTGGCTTCCGCCTACCTTGAGTTCATGCCCTGGGGCGAGTGGCAACTCACCGAGCTCGAGCGTCCCAACAATCGACCCTGCTCGAGGGCGATGTGGCGCAGAGTCGAGGACTGGTTCGAGTCTCGAGACGCGGTTCCCGGCCCGTCGATCAGCGCTGCGGATCGACTCGACAGGAAGGAGCAAGACGATCCCGAGTGTCTTCCTTCGGATGGGGCAATCCCTTTCTGACCCCGTGGTGTCCCAAAACTCGATCGTGGTCTCCGTCCATCATTCAGCGAAGTCG
>CAZEIY010000430.1:0-3995 GCA_964512375.1 uncultured Rickettsiales bacterium
ACGAGGAATACGAAGACGACGAGGAATACGAAGAGGACGCAGGTAGCGACGCGCCCTCCGCCTGACAAGAGAGCACATGCAACGCTTTGAACACCTCTCGATGGTCGTCTTCCTGGTGCTGGGCCTCGGCATGGTCAAGCTGATGACCTCCCTTGGATCGATGATGTCGGGGAACATCGCGGCACGAGAAGAGGGTCGCCAGCCGGTCCCGTTGTAAGGGGTTCACAGCCTCCTGCTGACGATGGTGTTCATCGGCATGGTGGTGTTCTGGTGGAACGCGTATCCACTCAACGATGTCGCCTTCATGCCCGACGAAAAGTGGAACCTGTTCCTGTATTTGCTGTTCCTGTGCACACCCATCGCCTACTTCTTGATGAGCGACATGCTGATGCCAAAGTCCAGCGAGGCCCGTTGCATGGGCCTACTGGGACTCCTCGTGCTACTCACCCCGCTACTGTTCAGTAAGAATGAGCACCTGCACCAGAGCATCATGACGCTTGTCTTCCTTGGCTTCCTCTACTCGATGTTCAAGTACCACACCCACGTCGGAGAGATGTCGGGACCACTCAAAGCCGCTTATTGAGCGGCACCGGCTAGAATCGCGGTCAGCTCAGGCGGAAAAAGAGAGAGCGGCGGAGTCAGTTCTCCTGGATGGACCGGAAGCATCGGGTAGTATCCGTACCCGCCAGGTTCAGGACCATCAGAGGAAAGCAATGCGTACATCCCATCGACTCGTCCCACTCTTCGTCACTACAGCGCTGCTCATCAGCGGTTGTCTCGACGGAACCATCCGGGCGGTGAACTCAACTCCAGAAGCGACAATCACCTCGCCGGTCCACGAAGAAGAGCTCACCCTCGGCTCGGAAGTGACCATCCGAGGCTCCGTATTCGACGCCAACAACAGCGCCTCCGAGCTCAACGCGACCTGGCTGCTCAATGGCGCCGAGGTCTGCGCCGACGCAGGGGTCGAGGGAGATGGCACCACGCTCTGCCCGCTGAGCTTCGACGAGCCGGGGACGCACCGGGTCCTCCTCGAGGTACGCGATCTGGACAACGCGACGGGCAGCGCGTTCATCGACATCATCGTCCTCAACGGCGAAGACCCGGTCGTCACGCTGATTGAACCTATCGATGGAGCTACCTACCCCGCTGAAGACCCTGTCCCCTTTGAAGTGCAGGTCAGCGATGCGGACGGCGCGATCAGCGATGTCACGCTGACATGGACCAGTTCGGCGGGCGATGACCTGGTCAGCCTGCCGGCCTCGGCCGGCGCGGACGGCTCGGCGCATACGCAGAGGTTGCTGAGTGCAGGTACGCACATCATCACCGTGACAGCTACCGACGGATTTGGACTGGTGGGCACGGCCAGCGCCGAGATCGACGTGGTCGCAGATCCCGACAACGACGGCGATGGCTTTCCACAGAGCGAAGACTGTGACGACGACGACAACACGATCTATCCAGGAGCTCCCGACCCCTATGGCGACGGCATCGACCAGGACTGTGATGACGCTGACGGCGTCGACACCGATGGTGACGGATATCCAGCTCCAGGAGTGGGAGTGACCGACAACATCGAGGACTGCAACGACAACGATGCCACCATCCATCCCCTCGCCGGCGACACCGCTGCAGACGGCGTCGACCAGGACTGCGACGAGCTCGACTGCGACGCAACCCAGGACCAGAACGCCTACTTTGTCGTCTGCGCGGACCCGATGCCCTGGTCAACAGCCAACAGCACCTGCATCAACCATGGCTACGATGCTCTGGCCTCCGTGCTCAGCGCCAGCGAGAACGACCTCCTGATTCACCTGAGCACGGTGGGGACAGGCAGCTTGTGGATCGGCTTCAACGACAACACCAACGAAGGCAGTTGGGTCTGGGAAGACGGCAGCGGCGCCAGTTACGTGAACTGGGTTGAGAGCTGTTCAGACACCTTGTACCTCGATGAGACCAGCTGCACGGGTGCATCCGAGACATGGACGCCAAGTGAACCCAATGGCGGCACGAACGAGAACTGCCTGGAGTTCATTGGCGACAGCGTCAACCACACCAACGCCACCCGCTGGAACGATGCATCGTGCAGTCTGTCCCGCTGGTGGGCCTGCTCAACACGCTAGGCAGCCAGCAACTGGGCGCCAGCGTCCCGGCTCGTGGTGGTGGTCAGTCGCCAGAGTTCTCAGCAACTTGTGAAGCGTCCCGCTGCGGCAGGACAATGCGTGGCTTTTCCTGGTGGGCCCGGTACAAAATGGCTATGTGACCGAGCAAGCCGGCCAGGTGTGCCCTCGAACCTACTGCGAGCGCTGCTGCCATCTGCTTCTTGTCTTTGGGCTTGTGCATAGACACCTTGACCAACTCGTGGTCGTCGAGAGCCTGATCCACCTTGCGCAGGACCTCCTCGCTCACCCCGGACCGCCCGACACGAGCAACCGGACGAAGAGAGTGGGCAATGCCACGCAGGTACTTACGCTGAAAACCGCGGAGTTCGTCTGAGTCAGTCACGGGCGCAGCAATACCCTTCCTGCTAGCCTTGGCGCAAGGAGATCTCAGTGGATCGCATCTCGGCAGGCTTTGTTCTCGCAGCCCTCTACAACATCTGCATCATTCTGTTCAGCAAGGGCTTCTCTGGCGATCTCGGTGCTGTGGACCCGTTGTTCGGCCCTGGGGGCTGTGTCGGCGTACTGCTGTGGGGTCTCGCCTATCTCGCCCTCGCTCGTAGCTACTCGAGCGCTCCCGCAGTGGCGCTGGTGTTCGCCCTCGAGAAGCTCTTCTATGGGGTTCACTGGCTGCTCTGGCTCAAGGACCACAGCGGCAAGCTCAGGGGAATGATCGAGAGCGACTACCTGACCGGCACCTTCTACTCGATCTACGGTACGGGCGACCTCGTCTCCCTGATCTTCTTCGGCTGGGTCGCGTGGCGCTACCGTGATCGTTTGTGGACTGGTAGCCAGGCTGAACAAGATCCGGGAAGGCCGGGCTGAGAGAAGGGCCAAGATGAGCATCAAAGGAATCGACCATCTGTACCTGGAGACTCATCACTATCGGCAGAGCCGGACAGGCTGGGTAACGACCACAGCCTTGCACTCGAAGAGGTGATGTAGAACCGTGCCGACCACCCTTGAAAAGACTCGCTTCCAGCCCGAAGCCGACCTGATTAACGCCCTGTTCGATCGCTACGGCCTCGAGGACATCGTGCAGCACTATGTTGCATCGGGACGGGCCAGCTCGATGCGCAACGTGATGTTGGCAACCCAACTGCGGCTGACCAAGATCCTCTCCCCGCGCCTGCATGGGCTCTTCAAAGAGTGCCGGGATGCGGTGGGCTTCGCTAGCGAGGTCGAACTCTACGTAGTGAACGATGCCTCTATCAACGCCTTCGCCCTGCACGCATCGAGCGAGGACGAGCCCCACATCGTCAGCATCACCAGTGGCACCGTCGAGCGCATGGCCGATGAGGAACTACGCTTCGTGCTGGGTCATGAGCTTGGCCACATCGCCTTTGACCACTACCGCGCGAACCAGGTCAACTTTGCCCTCGATGGCGAAAGCGAGGACAGCCAGATGCCGGTGCTCTTGCAGGCTCGGCTGCACACCTGGGACCGACTCGCTGAACTCAGCGCGGACCGAGTTGGCTTCCTGGCAACGGGTGAGTCCCTCGAACCCATCGTCTCTGTGTTCTTCAAGCTGGCCAGTGGCCTGGGCCCCGAGCACCTGCAGTTCGACATTGCGGCCTTCCTCGACCAGCTGACCGCGATCAAGGACATGGATGCGGGCGATCTGATGGCCCGCTTCAGCCACCCCGTGACCCCCGTCCGGGTGCGTGCACTGCAGCTGTACTCAGAAGCGGGCGGCAGTAGCACGGCGGAGAAGCGGCGCAAGAAGCTCGACGCAGCCGTGAGCGAGGTCGCCAGCCTCATGGACCATGAAGTGAGCGAGGACAGCCAGGTCTACGCACGCGACTTCCTCGCAGCAGGAGGGCTCCTGGCCGGCGC
>CAZEIY010000431.1:0-3974 GCA_964512375.1 uncultured Rickettsiales bacterium
TGTCGTCGTCGTCGCAGTCGTCCAGGGTCAAGACCCCATCGCAGTCCGCATCGGTGGCGACGATCGTGGACAGGGTGTCGTCGTCGTCGCAGTCGTCCAGGGTCAAGACCCCGTCGCAGTCCCCGTCGGTAGCCAGGGTCGTTGAGCCGGCATCGGTGTCGTCACAGTCCTCTGCGGTCAGGACCCCATCGCAGTCCGCATCGGTGGCGACGATCGTGGACAAAGCGTCGGTGTCGTCGCAGTCCGCGGAAGCAAGGACCCCGTCGCAGTCCATGTCGCTGGCGGTCGTCGGATCGGTGTCGTTACAGTCTTCTGCCGTCAGGACCCCATCGCAGTCGGCGTCGTTCGCCTGTGCGCCGAGGTTGGGGTCCGTGTCGTCGCAGTCCTCGGACGCCTCAATGCCGTCATTGTCGGCGTCCACAGGGGCGGTGTCGTCGTCGTCCCCGGTGTCGTCGTCGTCCCCACACAGGTCGGAGGTCTGAGGGTCGCAGTCGTTGTCGATGCCGTCGCCGCAGACCTCGGGTGCGTTGGGATGGACCAGTGGGTTGTTGTCGTTGCAGTCCAGCGCCTCCCCCGCGAACCCGTCGCCGTCGTTGTCGTTGCCATCGACTCCGTCGCAGTTCTCGTCGATGCCGTTGGGGTAGATGTCGGTGGCCGAGGGGTTGATTGCGGGGTCTTCGGGGTCACAGTCCAAGGAATCGGCCACCCCGTCGCCGTCGTAGTCGTAGGTGGGCGAGGTGAGGGTACAAGAAGCCGCCATGACTGCTGCGAGCAAGGCTGGAGTCAGTCGGAAACAAGTCATAGTTGAGATCCTTCGCTTCCAAAGGGCGCTGACCGACCTACTCGGTTGAGCTTCAGAGTTCACAGACATAGCCCAGGCTCGCAGTGGTGGAAGAGCCGGAAGCACCCCAGCAAGGAAGGGGGTCGCTCTGGAGCTCCAGGATGACGTATTCGCGGGTACCTGGATTGATGGGGTGGCCCGCACACCAATCGGAGTCGACGATGGGGGAGCCATCGTTCCATTGGTAGGTCCCATCCTGGTTTTCATCCTGGAGGCCTATCCAGGGGCCTGTCGACGACGTGCCCAGGGCAGCCACGACGGTGGCCTCCACGAAGGTCTGCTCGGCGTACGTTTCGAGTGCGACCAAGTCCATCCCCGCCGCCTGGCAGCTCGCCTCCGCGTCCACCCGGGTCAGTGGACCGCTGCAGACAACGTAGTATTCGGTGCCGTTGGCCTGCCCATGGCAGTCCAGACCATCGCAATCAGAATCGATGCCATCGCCAGCAACGTCACCAGCCCACGGATAGATGCTGGCATCGGAATCATCGCAGTCGTCGGCCATGAAGTAGCCATCATCGTCGGCATCGACACGGACGGAGCGGACGAGGCGGACTCCCACACCGTTGTTGATATCAGAGGCCGGGAGGTCACTGCGACTGGAGACTCGGGCAGACACGTAGGTGTCGTAGTAAGACCCTCCACGCCGCACGGGGTTGCCAGACCCAGATGCCACCGGGTCAGAGCTAGGGCTGCTGGAGTAGTAGCCGGAATCGTAGGAATCCCAAGTCCACTCCCAGACATTGCCACTCATATCGTGCAGGTCCCATCCGTTGGCGGTCGCGGTGGCGACCGCGTGGAGCGATCCGCTGGAATTGTCGTCGTACCAGCCAACGTCCCCTAGGGTGTCGCTTCCCGAAAACTTGTGATCGGCTCCAGCCCGCGCCGCGTACTCCCATTCCGCTTCGGTCGGCAGGCGGTAGCCCTCGCAGTCAGAGGGAGAACCGGAGGCGCTGGTGACCACAACGCCAGTACAGTCGAGGTCGACCCCTGCAGTACCGGTACAGCCGCTGAGCGTGTAGCAGGCATCCAGGTTTCCCGTCGAGCCCGAGAGCGCGTTGGCCAACGAGAGCACATCCCACCAGTTGACTTGCTCCACCGGACAATCGCTCCCGCACGTACTGTTGGACGAAGGGCTGTTGCCCATCGAGGACAGCCACTGTGCCTGGGTCACCTCGGTCTCCCCCATCCAGAACCCCCCGGTCAGGGTAACGTTGTGGTCTGGGCTCTCGTCGGCACTGCACATGAACTGCCCCGGCGTGCACCCCATCACAAACTCCCCAGCCGAAACCGGGATCCAGTCGATGCCCTGGTCCGTGATCGGATCCAAGTTCCCGTCGCAGTTGGTGTCGTTGAAGCTGCTGCCGAGGCCCTCGTCGTTGTCGTCGCAGTCATCCGCCGTCAGAACCCCGTCGCAATCGGCATCGGTGGCGACCGTCGTCGAGTTGGGGTTGTTTTCGTGGCAGTCTTCGTACATCAAGGCGCCGTCGCCATCGGAGTCCACAGGCACGCTGCGGGCGATGCGGAAGCCAGTCTCGTACTCGCGCGTACCCGGGTCGTCGTCATCTCGATTCGCCAGTCGGGAGGTGGTCTCGGGGTTGTTCCAGGCCCCCCCGCGAGTCACTCGGTCGCTTCCAGTCCTCGGTCCCTCGGGATTGACCAAGGCATCCGACGAGTAGCTGCCATAGAGGTCCCAGGTCCACTCGAACAGGTTGCCGCTCATGTCAAAGAGGCCGTGGGCGTTGGCGAGCTTCAGGCCGACCGACTGAGGCATCGACGTGTTGCCAGAGTGCCAGGCCACGTCGCCAGAAACATTGGAGCCTGCATAGAGCAGGTCCTCGCCAGCACGAGCCGCACCCTCCCACTCCGCTTCGGTGGGGAGCCGGTACCCCTGGCAGTCGTAGGGCGATCCGCTGGGGCTGGTGACACCTACAGTGGGACACTCCAAGGTACTTCCGGCGGACCCGGTGCAGGCGCTCAGGTCGTAGCAAGGAGCTAGGCTGTCGTTGCTTGAAAGGGCGTTGGCAAACCACAGCGCGTCGTCCCAACTGACGCTGTCGACCGGACCGTCGGTAGCTGCAAATGTGGAGGGGTTGGTTGTGACCTGGCTCAACCACTGCCCCTGAGTGACCTCGGTCTCCCCCATCCAGAAAGGCTTGCTCAAGGTGACATCGTGAGCCGGCGATTCATCGCTCTGGCAACCGCTGCCCTGCCCGCTGGTGCAGCCCATCTCAAACCGGCTCCCAGCGATGCCGCGCAGTGTGATCCCGGTGCTGAGGACAACGTCTAGAATGCCGTCGCAGTTGAGGTCAGTAGCCACCGTTGTGGACAGGCCGTCGTCGTCGTCGCAGTCCTCGTGCATGAAGCTTCCGTCCCCATCGGCATCCACCGGGACGGTGCGGGCGAGGCGGAAGCCGATGCTCCAGCTCCTCGTATGATCGGCCATGTGGAGGCGAGCAGATACTCGGGAAGCCTCGTCTGGATCGTTCCAGAAGCCACCCCTTCTCGCGCGAAGAGACCCGGTTGCCGGTCCTTCGGGGTCGCTGCTCGGGCTGTCGCTGTAGTAGGCACTCCCGTACCAGTCCCAGACGATCTCCCAGACATTGCCGCTCAAATCGTAAAAGCCCCAACCATTGGGGTCTTTCGTAGCTACCGGGTGGCTGGTTCCCACGCCGTTGCCCCCGTACCAGGAGACATCGCCCACTGTGTTGCTGCCCGAGTAGACCAGGTCGGTCCCCGCCCGAGCCGCAAACTCCCACTCTGCTTCCGTCGGAAGTCGGAAGCCCTCGCAGTCGTAGGGTGATCCGGTAGGACTGTTCACGACGACACGGCTGCAAGTGTAGGTGCCACCAGAAGAGCAGGTCGTTGTGCTGCAGCCCCCACCTACAGTGCCCGAACAGTCGCTCAGCGAGTAGCACTCCGCCAGACCTTCTGCGGCCGAGAGCTCGTTTGCCAACTCCAGAGCTTCGTACCAGTCCACGGTCTCTATTGGGCAGTCCGTACCGCAGGTGTCGAAGTACGACGGGTTGCCCCCTACCAGCGCCTGCCACTCGCCCTGCGTGACCTCGGTCTCACCCATCCAAAAGTCGTGGGCAAGCGTCACATCGTGCACCGGGGACTCGTCGGCGGCACAGTT
>CAZEIY010000432.1:0-2092 GCA_964512375.1 uncultured Rickettsiales bacterium
GCACGTCATGCGCGAGTACGGTGCCGCGGCCACAAGCTCATCGCCCGCGGCGTTGGGGAATATCGAGCGCTCAGTCAGCGCGCCGTTCTCGTCGTAGACCAGGAAGTCCAGTTGGCCGTCCGCCCGGTTGCCGCGCAGCAGGATCTCGGTCTCACGGACCCGGCCACTCTCCAGCGTTTCTGCGATGTACACCTGTGTAGCGGAGTCCAGGATCAGGTTGCGGTCTCCGCACTTGGCAGCGGAGTCAACGATCTCACCGTCCATGTCGCGGTAGTCGATGAATGTCTGGAAGAAGCCCTCGAGGGTGAGTGGATAGCCGCGCGAGCAGGTGTAGAAGCGATGGAAGCCGCGCCGGAAGAAGGTGAAGTCCATGCCGGCTTCGCTTGAGGGGTCGCGGGCAATGCTGGCAAGCACCACCTCGCCCAGCGGTCCAGCCGCGAGAGCAGTGGCGTGGTCAAGGCTGTCGCCGAGGGCAGCCGGGGCGATCCCGAGGGCATAGCCGATGAAACCACGGTAGATGCTGGCCATCGCCGAGATGTCGATGGGGTCGGGCAAGGCACTGATGTCCGTGGCGGCCAGCTCAGCGTCGATGTCGGCGAATGCCTCGGGAATGTCAGAGTCGCCCCAGTCGATGCCGGGCAGCGGATTCTCACAGGTGACCAGTTCAACGTCCGCCTGTTGCTCGGGACAGCCCCACAGTGCGAGGACAGTGGCGCACGAGACCAGGGTGCGGAGGATCTTCGCCCTCTTGTGTTTGGGCATGTGTTGCCTCCTTGATTGCACCTGAGAATAGAACACGGCAGGGCAGGGAGAGCAAGGGCGGCGCAAGGGCCTGTTCGAAGATGCTCTGGCAGGGCCAGTTTCCTTGACACAAATGGGCCCTGCAAGTACACCCACGGCGCGTGCCTCTCCTGGCGCCTGGAGACTCCCAGATGGCTGCAAAGAAGTCCAAAGATGACCTGCGCCGCGTTCTAGACAACGAAGGCAAGGTCCTTAAGGGAGCCAAGGTTCCCAAGTTGTCCGACGAAGAGCTGCACAAGATCTTCGACACCCTCCTAATGGTGCGCATTGTTGATGATCGGATGATGCGTCTCCAGCGCCAGGGTCAGCTCGGCTTCTACATGAAGAGCCTCGGCGAGGAAGCCTCGCATCTGTCGGTGTTTCCTTTGCGCAAGACCGATTGGGTGCTGCCCAGCTATCGCGAGCAGGGCGCCTGGTTCTGGGCGGGATATACCATCGACGACTTCATCAACCAGCTGTTCGGCAACGAAGAAGACCCCATCAAGGGGCGACAGATGCCGGTGCACCACTCGGCCAACTGGCTGAACTACGTATCGATCAGCTCACCGGTGGGTACTCAGATCCCGCAGGCCGTGGGCGTGGCTATGGGCATGAAGATCAAGGGTACCGACGATGTGGCGATGACCTTCTTTGGCGAGGGCACGTCATCGACTGGCGAGTTTCACGTCGCACTGACCTTCGCTGGAGTCACCAAGGCGCCGGTGGTCTTCGTGTGCCGAAACAACGGCTGGGCGATCTCGCTCCCTCGAGAGAAGCAGAATGCTGCAGAGAGCTTCGCCGCAAAGGCGGTTGGCTATGGAATGCCGGGTATCCGTGTCGACGGTAACGACATTCTCGCCGTGATTCAGGTAGCGCAGGAGGCGGTCGACCGGGCGCGTACCGGCGAGGGCCCGACGCTCATCGAGGCAGTGACCTATCGCCGAGAGGGGCACTCAAGCTCTGATGATCCGTCGGTGTATCGCTCTGCGAGCGAGCCCGAGGAGTGGGCCAAGAAGGACCCAATCAAGAGGATGCGCGGCTACATGAAGGAGCGCGGCCTCTATTCCAAAGAGCTCGAGGCCGAGATCTCAGAGCGTCACAACCAGGCGATCACTGATGCCATTGAGCGGGCAAAGACGCTGGGTGCTCCCCACATCGACACGCTGTTCGAGGATGTCTATGAGGAGACGCCCTGGCACCTCGAGGAGCAGCGTACCTACCTCATGGCGCAAGAGCGCACCAAGAACCCTCACCATCATTAGTAGCTCGCGGGCTGTACCGCTTCAGGCTGGTCCCAGCCGCCAAGCAAGGA
>CAZEIY010000432.1:2102-3960 GCA_964512375.1 uncultured Rickettsiales bacterium
CGCCCTTCGCACCGAGATGGAGTTGGACTCCTCGGTGGTCGTGCTCGGCGAAGATGTGGGCAAGTTCGGTGGCGTCTTCCGCGCGACCAGTGGCCTGTATGACACGTTTGGCGCAGACCGGGTCATTGACACGCCCCTCGCAGAGTCGGGGATCATCGGCGCCGCCATCGGCATGGCTCTGTACGGGTTGCGGCCTGTGCCCGAGATTCAGTTCGCTGACTTCATCTTCCCGGCCTTTGATCAGATCGTGAATGAGCTGGCCAAGTTCCGATATCGTTCCGGCGGACAGTATCCCTGCCCTGTGGTGATCCGCACGCCGTACGGTGGCGGCATCCGCGGCGGTCACTATCACAGCCAGAGTCCCGAATCCCTGTTCGTCCACACCGCCGGCCTCAAGGTGGTCATCCCGTCCAATCCCCGTGACGCAAAGGGGCTCCTGCTCTCCTGTCTACGTCAGAAGGACCCGGTGCTCTTCATGGAGCCCAAGCGTATCTACCGTGCATCGAAGGGTGATGTGCCGGAAGAGGACTACGAGATCCCGCTGGGAGTGGCCAACATCCTTCGAGAAGGTACGGACTGCACAGTCATTGCTTACGGTGCCATGGTGCCCATCATCGAAGAGGCGGCGGCCAAGGCCGAGGCCGAAGGCATCTCGGTAGAAGTAATCGATGTGCGCACCCTGCTTCCATTTGACGTTGAGACACTGGTCGAGTCGGTCAAGAAGACCGGTCGCGCGGTGGTCGTTCACGAGGCGCCCAAGACGTGCGGTTATGGCGCTGAGTTGGCTGCATCCATATACGAGCGGGCGTTGGAATACCTCGAGGCACCTATCGGTCGCGTCACGGGCTTTGATATTCCCTTTCCGTTCAGCCTCGAGCACGAGTACCTGCCGAATGCCGATCGTACGCTGGGCGCAATTCGCAAGACCTTGGAGTGGTAGACCATGAGCTTCGACTTTCATCTTCCTGACTTGGCCGAGGGTATGACCGAGGCTGAGATTGTCAGCTGGAAGGTCCAGGTGGGCGATTCGGTCGCTATGGATCAGCCGCTCGTCGAAGTGATGAGTGACAAGGCGACCGTCGAGATCCCGTCCCCGCGCGCGGGCAAGATGTCCTCGCTGAACTACAAAGAAGGCGACATGTGCGCCGTTGGCGCCGTGCTCTTTGTCATTGACGAGGGTGGTGGCAATGGCGTTGCTACTGGCGCGGTCGCTGCTACTGCTCCGGCTGCTTCTGCGCCATTGGCGGTTCCCGCTCCCCCCACTTCGGCACCAGTTGCGGTACCGGCCGCTGCGGCCGCCTCGGTTGCTGCGCCTGGCGCAAAGGTTCTCGCCACCCCCGGCACGCGGCGCCTGGCTCGTGAACTCGGCATCGATATTCGAACCGTCGCCGGTAGTGGAAAGCGAGGGCGGGTAACCAGTGATGACGTCCGAGCTGCACGAGGTGGAGCTATCGCTTCTGCTCCGGCCGCTGCCGCTGCAGCCCCTGCCCCGACGCATGCACCGGTCTCGATCCCCGTCTCTGGTGGCGAGCAGCGCGTGCCGTTCCGGGGCATGCGTAAGAGGATCTCCGACAACATGGCCCGCTCGGTTCATACGGCAGCGCACTTCACATATGTCGAAGAGGTGGATGTCACCGAACTGGTCGAGCTCCGTAGTCGCGCCAAGGAACGTGGCGCGGAGCGTGGGGTCAACGTCACCTATCTGCCCTTCATCATGAAGGCGGTGGTTGCGGCGCTGAAGAAGTGGCCGGCGCTGAACGCTTCGCTGGACGAGTCCACCCAGGAGATTGTCTACAAGCACTAATATCACCTGGGCATCGCAGCGCAGGGCCCCAACGGCCTCATGGTGACTGTGGTT
>CAZEIY010000433.1:0-3957 GCA_964512375.1 uncultured Rickettsiales bacterium
GCCCTTGTTGCACTGGCCCTCACCGCCTCCATAGTACTGGTTACAGGCGCCCTCGCAGGTCTCACCGTCGCAGGCAACCAACAAGAAGGGCAGAGCCAACATGCACAGAAGGGTGGCGGGTTTTCGCAGGAAGCGATGCATGATTTCACTCCAGGAGATGGTGAGAAGTTCGCCGCGGGATGTTAGCAGCGCTTCGCTGCCTTGTAGACCGACTCCGTCTGAATGGCAATGTGGGGCCAGGCGAAGTGCTTCGAGATGAAGCTCCTACCTCGAGAGACCATCCGCTTACGGCGGCCTTCATCACTCAGCAACGAATCAAGTGCACGAGCCAGTGATGCGGGCGAACCATAGCGCACCAGTTCCCCTGCCCTGGCCTGTGCGACCAGCTCACCACAACCGCAGTCATCGGACACTACGGCAGGCGTCCCGGCCAGCAGCCCCTCAAAAGGGACCAACCCGAAGATCTCATCGGTAGACGGATAGACAAGGAGATCAGCGTCTGCAAGCGCCGCTCGGCGGCGATCCCCTGTCACCAGTCCCACAAAGCGGACTCGTTCACCCAGATGCAGCGCAGCCACCTGTTCCTCAAGTCCGGCGCGAACCCCCATGTCGTTACCGGCGATCACCAATTGAGCATCGCTCGTCTGGAGTTGGGCCATCGCAGCGACCAGGTGGTCAACCCCCTTTCTCGGGGTCAGCTTTCCCAGATAGAGGAGCAGAGGCGCATCGGACAGGCCCTCTTCGGCCCGAAAGGCACCAGAGATTGGCAGTTCCTCGAACTCTCCCAGGTCCAGACCGTTGTGAACGAGATGAATCCGATCGGCGGACACGCCCGCCCTCGCGAACTGGTTGACCTCAGCGCGGGAGACCGCGATCCAACGCGAGACAGCGTCCATCACCGGTCGCCCGAAGACCTGGTGCCACAGACCCTTGAGTGCCAGCTTCCTTTCCAACGGTAACAACGTACCGTTGGGCGTCATCACGACGGCAACGCCGTGTCGACGCGCAGCGCGTACCGCATAGTTGTTGAGCAGGTGCCACCAGCCATGGAGATGGACGATATCTGCCTCTGCAACCGCCTCATCAATGGCCGCGCCCGCTCCCCTGGGCAAGAAGAGCTGCTGGTCATAAGCGAGATGGTTCGAGAGATTCGGCAGACGGTGAATATCCAGCCCATCGACGACCTCTCGACCCGCAGGTAATCGCGACTCCGCATCCAGAGCATCAGTGGTCACAATCTGCACCCGATGCCCTCGATCAAGAAGCGCTCGTGACAAGCCGTAGGCAAGGCGAGGAATCCCACCGTAGGCCCAGGCGGGCTGGAAATATGGGGTAACCATTACGACTCGGAGGCTCACGGCGTGAGAGAATAGCCGAGGCACGGACGTCCGCGCCGATTTGACAGCAGTCCAAAGAGCGGGAAAATTGCTCCTAGTCCTCGGAAAGCCCAAAATATGACCCCAGCGCATCCGTCGAAGAATCTTCCGAGCAGCGCCGAGCCCTGCACCCGACACGGCCACCTGCGCCTCCTGCCCGATACATCCAGCCGCATCCTGTTGCTCATCCCATGCCTGGACGAAGGCCCACGCATCGGCGCCCTGATCGATGAACTACGGCGGCTGCAGCCACAAGCAGATGTGCTTGTAGTGGATGATGGCTCTCGGGATGACACGGTGGATCGAGCAAGAGAGGCGGGCGCGGCGGTACTTAAGCTGCCCTTCCACCTGGGCTACGGCGCGGCCCTGCAGACCGGCTATCGCTATGCCCTCGACGGTGGCTACGACATCGTCGTACAGATGGACGGCGACGGACAACACCCCGCGGACGAAGTCGCGACCCTACTAGCCGCCCTTCACGAGCGGGGTTGCGATCTCGTGGTTGGCTCTCGCTTCCTCGGCAGGAAGTCCTACGAAATCCCAAGACTCAGACTGCTCGGCATCACACTATTCAGCCAGTTGGTAAGCGCCCTCGCGGGGCGCCCCATCAGCGACCCCACATCAGGCTTCCAGGCTATGAATCGGCGCACGATGCGCTTCTACCAACAGGACTTCTATCCGTATGACTACCCTGACGCCGACATGCTGTTGCGGGTGCACTACGAGGGACTCACCTTCCACGAGGAGGCGGTGCAGATGCTCGCCGGACCACCCGGCAAGTCAATGCACTCTGGCCTGAGGCCTGTCTACTACGTCTACAAGCTGCTCTTGAGTCTCGGCCTCACCTGGCTGAGCAGTTCGCTTCCAGGCAAGCGAACGCAGAACTGAATTGTGCGAATCGTCCCCCTACTCGCGGCCCTGACCCTCCTGATAGTAGTCGGTGAGTTGGTGCGACGACGACGCCTTCGCGAGGAGTTCTCCTGGATGTGGATTCTCGCTGCTGGAGGCGCCCTGCTCCTCAGCGTCTCTGCGAGTGTTCGCGAACTACTCCGCAACGTGCTTGGCACTGGCAGTGACACACACGCCAGCATTACCGCCATCGGGCTGCTGTTCCTCGCGGGGATCTGCCTGGACCTGAGCACCAAGGTCTCTCGTCTCGCAGGCGGTCAGAAGACAATCGCCCAGGACCTGAGCAGACTTCGCAAGGAGGTCGACGACCTTCGTAGCAGCCAGGAACCCGATTGAGGACGCCCGGGTCCCCGCCCCGCTGGGTGCTACCAGCATCTGTCGCGGCTCTGGTCGCTGGCCTGTATCTGCCTTTCCTCGGCGTTCCCTTCGAGTATGACGACAAGGTAGAGATTCTCGCCAACCAGGTGATCCGCGAACCTGGGAACATCACTGAACTGCTGCGATACAACCCCTTCCGCCTGCTGCTCTTATGGAGCTTTGCCGTCGACCTCTGGGCCTGGGGCTCCCGCCCAGAAGGCTATCGGGCTCTGAACATTCTCATCCACGTGGCGAACAGCCTGATGGTGATGACCTTGCTGCGCCGACTCGGAGAGCACTGGAAGGTAGAGCACCGGACCCTCTTCATAGCTTCCGGCGCCCTTCTCTTCGCGGGCCACCCCCTCGCGATCGAATCGGTAACTTATATATCGGGACGCTCCTCGAGCCTGGCCACATTCTTCGTGCTCGGCTCAGTCATTGCGTACTGCCGCTACGCTGAACTTCTACACACACCAGGAACTCTGGGAGAGCAGTTACGCGTATCTGCTACGCGGAGTGCACGCTGGGTTGCCCTCGTCCTGGGAGCCATACTCGCTGCTGCCATTCCAGTGGCCTGGGGAGTGCGAGGTGGCGAGTTCACCCTGGCCGCAACGGCGCCCACCCTGATCACCGTCGTTGGCTGCATCATCGTGCTGGCTGCGGTGCTCTCCAAGCAGCAAACCTCGACGGCGGAGAACACTGCAGAAGGATTTCACAGAGCGCGTAGTCGCGCTCGGATGTTCTACGCCGTTGCGATGACCTCGTTCCTGCTCGGCTGCTTGTGCAAGGAGATCGCTGCCACGACTCCAGCACTCCTGCTGCTGGTCGAGCTGCAGGTGTGGCAGAGGCGATGGCTTGAGGCTCTTCGCCGACTTGGAGACCGTCTCCTCCCCTTCTTCGCGGTGCCTCTGATGCTGATCGTGCTGCGGGCCCTGGCCTACGGCTATGTCGCCTCGCCCACGTTCCTACGCCCATGGCTACACAACCTGCTCACCGAATTCGAAGTGGTGGTGCAGTACATCAAGCTATGGCTGCTGCCCTTCCCCTTGAGCATCTACCACGAGTATCCGGTGGTCTCGCCACCGGGGACGCCGCTGACCTGGCTCAGCGCTGCCTTGCTCGTGGCTCTGATCGGGGTCGCGTTGCGCTGGCGCCAGCAGGCCCCAGCACTGTCCTTTGGCTTGCTCGCGGCCGCACTGACCCTGGCCCCGACCAGCTCCATCTTCGCCCTCAAGGAGACCATGGCTGAGCACCGCACCTACCTACCGAGCCTTGGCTACGCCTTCGTGTGTGCCTGGTGCCTGGCAGGTCCGGT
>CAZEIY010000434.1:0-3941 GCA_964512375.1 uncultured Rickettsiales bacterium
CCAGGCCTGCCGTTGCTGCCCGAACCTTGCTGAAGTCGTGGCTGGCGTCTGTTTCTCTTCCGCCAGCAACTTCGCGGGTGTTCGTCTCCATGTTCTCCCTGTCCTGTCAGCACCGAGCTCCCCCGCTCGACAGCCTCAACTCAGTAACATCAGGCCACCGATGGCTGCTGGCCACAAGTACCAGGTGAACTGATGCAATCGTCCTTTGTTCACGATGGCAACCAGCAATACGAGGGAAAAGTAGCCGACGATGACTGCTGCGACAAAGCCGATGGCGAGCGGTGCCCAGGCGATCGAGTCGAGGGGCAAGCCATCTTTTGCCTGCAACACCATCGCACCGAGAATTGCCGGGACCGAGAGCAGGAACGAGAAGCGTGCTGCATCGGCCCTGGCGATTCCGATGAAGAGGGCGACCGCGATGGTCGAGCCCGAGCGGGAGATGCCAGGAGTGATGGCGCATCCCTGCACTACGCCAATGAGGAGAGCACTCCAAAGTGCTAGTGACGCCGTACCACTTCGTTCTGCTGGGACGAAGCGCGTGGCCAGCAGCAGTGCGCCAGTCACCAGGAGGGCAAGGAGCACCTTGGTGGGGCTCGCGAACAACTCAGTGAAGCGGTCGTGCAGGGTGATGCCCATGATTCCGGTGGGAACAGTGCCAACGACGACGAGTACGCTGAGCCAGCGATTAGAGTCCGCCTGTAGCCAGCGTGCAGCACCCAGTTCGCGCAGACTTTCATCAGGACGTAGCGCCGCGATGCTCTGGCCAATGTCGCGACGATAGAACCAGAGGATCGGGAGCAGGGTGCCGAGGTGCAACACGACAGCGAACAGTTCCTCTTCGCCAGCGGCGAAGAAGTTCGAACCGAGCAGCTCCTGAAAGAGAACGAGGTGCCCCGACGACGACACGGGGAGAAACTCCGTGAGTCCTTGGATCACTCCCAGGATGAGCGCTTGCAACCACTCTGACATGCACGGGAATGATGACGGTGTTAGCCTCGGCTTGTCTATGCGAGATGACTAATGCTCTATCTTTCACCGAACAACTCGCTCGTGCTGCTGATCGATTGGCAGGAACGTCTTGCCTCTGCGATGCCGGAAGGCGTGGAGGCACGGAACAGGGCGGCTACCTCAATCTTGTTGCAGGGTGCCCGAGAGATGGAGGTCCCCATCCTGGTGAGCGAACAGTACCCCTCGGGTCTGGGCTCGACCGTTGCTGATTTGTTGGAGGTGCTGCCCGAGGGCACCCAGCGTCATGCGAAGAAGGTCTTCTCGGCCGCCCAGGTGCCAGGTCTGCAGGACGCCCTTGCCCAGAGCGGTCGGAGCCACGTGGTCGTCGCCGGGATGGAGGCACATATCTGTGTGTTCCAGACGGTGCGGGGGCTACGCGAGGAGGGCTACGCGGTGCATGTGCCTCTGAACGGTGTGGTGTCTCGCTACAAGCATGACTATGTCTCTGCAGTCGGCATGTTTCGTCATCTGGGTGCAGCCACCACGAGCGTCGAGACGGTTCTGTTTGATTGGCTGAGGCATGCCGAGGGGGAGAGCTTCAAGGTGATCAGCAGGCTGATTCGCTAGGGGGCTGATGTGTACTGGATGTCGGTAGAGCGGGTGATCTGTGCCAGCCATGAGTTGGCTGGTGCGGGCTTCGAGCGGCCGCTGCACGGGCACAACTGGAGGGTCGCAGTTCACGTCTGTGCCGGCCAACTCGACTCGGCTGGACAGGTACTGTCGGTGGACTCTCTGGAGCGCGAGTTCTGGGCAGTACTTGATCCGCTTGATCATCGTCACCTCAATGACCTCGCTGCTTTCTCCAGCGGCGATGGTGTGCCGCCCAGCGCGGCCGGACTGGCACGTCTCATCGGTGAGCAGTTGGCGTTACGTGTCGACGATGGACGGGTTCGCGTTCAGCGCGTTGACGTTGAGCCCAGAGCTGGGTTGCGGGCGACCTGGGAGATTCCATGAGTGGCGTGGGTACGGGCTCACAGCCCCATCTACCGAGGTTTCATCGCCCCTCGGTGACTCCATGTGTGTATTGCGGTTTGGCTGCCTACTCCGTCATCGAGGTCCGCTATGCGCGCACAGTGAAGTACGCGAGCTCGGGCATGGTGGACAATGAAGACGCGCCTCGAGAGGTCATTGCGCGGGGTTACTACGTCTGTGACGGTTGCCTGGCCCTGCTCGACTACCATGTCGAGCATCACCTGAGCCCTCGAAAGCACTCCAGCTTCAACGCGCTGTCGGTGAGCTATCACGCGTTCGTCGTGTGGTCCATGGCTGCAGTGGCTTCTCTGGCTGGTTTCGATGTAGGGAGAGAGGCCCTCATTACGACACCGCGATTTCTCTACCTCGGGATGGCGCTTTCCGTGCTGAGCCTGGTGGTGTGGTTCTTCCGGGCCACTGTGCACAGTCGCTATTTTGGTCGCTGGCTGGCGCAACGAGAAGTGCCTGTTCGTCCCCGTAACTCGCTCGCAGGCTTCACGGTACTCAGAGACAGGATGAACCCGGAGCTTGCCCACTACCTGCCCGTTCGTTTTAACGACTCCGGGAAGCTGCTTCACAAACGTGGATCTCCCCCACTGCGTTCCCTGGGACCCAGCGGTGAGCCCTGGCCCGAGAGTCCGCCGACTAACTTTCCTGGCAGCGGTGAGAATGAGTGGTATCGCTTGATCTGGACTTCATGGCAGCTTTGGCCGCTCACCCGAGTGGAGGCCGCAGAGGGGTGGCAGGTACCGCCGCAGCCCAAGCTGCGCGAGTTCGAGCTTGCCGCTGGAACGGTCCCAGCGTTAGGTGTTGCAATTGTCCTCATTGAAGTCGGAGGGCAGCCGTGGTGGCTGGGGTTACTTTGTGGACTTCTGCTCTGGCCGATCGGTCTCTTCGTCGGTCTCTCGATGCGGCAGGCTCTCGAGAGACGACGGGCTGAGATTGACACCAGGGGATAGGTTGGGTAAATGACCGCCAAAATCAGGCTTCGATTGGATCTTCGGTGATCGATTCGAGCACCGAGCGAAGACTGACAAATTGGTATGCGGACCTTGCCTGAGCAAAGCGCACAAGTGGTCGTCGATTCCCCGGAGCTATTGCCGGAGCCACTGACTAGTGGAATCCCAGCAACTGCGCGGGATATCCTGACCCTCTCGTTCTTTCTGCTCGTGCCTGTCGTGACAGCAGCCGGGCTCATTGCGGGTGGAGAAATGGGCTTTGGGGTATTGGGTGGCGGCCTGGTGGCTCTGGCGAACTTCTGGCTTCTCTCCCGCATCGTGGTTGAGACCACTTCCGGCGAGATGAAGGGGGCTGCCCTGTTTGGTCGCATGGTGGCCAAGTTCGTGTTGCTCGCGGCCTCGTTGGGGATTGTCATCCTGCTCTTCCGGCTCGACCCTATTGGTGTGCTTGTCGGCGTCAGCACGATCTTCCCCGCGATCTTGCTGGGCTCCCTTCTCGATATCTTCCGTGACAAGTCGGCCTCTCCTGGAGTGACGAACTGATGGCACCTGTAGTCCTCGCTTCTGGCGACACCTTCACCTGGCTCTCGACGCTGCCGTTCCTCCACGGTGAGGAGATGGCGAGGTACCTGCCTTTTGCGCACTCCTGTCTGGCGGTTCTGATCATTCTGTTGTTGGCCTGGCTGGCGCGGATGGCGCTCATGCGTGTGCCCGCCGGTCGTGACGGGCTTGTTCCCGACGGTACTCTGACGGCACGGAATGGCTTCGAGCTCTTTACCGAGGCCATCCTCGACATGTGCCGCGGTGTCCTTGGAAAGGATGCTGAACGTTACTTTCCTCTGATTGCCGCGCTGTTCCTTTATATCTTCGTAAGCAACATCCTGGGTGTCTTCCCGGGCTTCCTTCCGCCCACAGATCAGCTGAACACCAACATCCCCATGGCTCTGGTGATCTTTCTGGTCTACAACATCTCCGGCATCATTCGGCAGGGGCCCGTTGGCT
>CAZEIY010000435.1:0-3362 GCA_964512375.1 uncultured Rickettsiales bacterium
ATGTTTGGCGGCATCGGTGGCGGCGATGTGAAGCTTGCAGCTGCCCTGGGCGCGCTTGTTGGCTTTGAGGTCACCCAACTGGGTCTTCTCTACATGGGCCTGCTTGGAGGAACCATGGCCCTGAGCATCATGATCTGGAAAGGGAAGCTGATCCCGTCGCTTCGTCGCATGGGTCGCTTCTTTCTCTCGGTCTTTGTGCCATTTCTCGAGACTGAAATGCCGAAAACAGAGAACTCGGACGTCTTCCCCCTGGGCGTAGCAATATCCGGGGGGTTCGCCTGGGCGATGGTCGAGCAGGGGCTCCTCCACGCCGAGCCGATCCTCCGTATCAACCTGTGAGCTGAGACATGAACAACAAGCTCCTTGCTTTGGTCAAGACAGTAGCTTTCCTTGGACTCGCGTCGACGCTTGTCTGGGCGGCTGGCGCGCTCACCTGGGGCCGTGCAGAGCCTGAATTGTTAGATGGTGCTCTTCTGAGCGGTTTCTTGTCGATGGCCCCTCTGCCGCAGCCCATCTATAGCGTCTATGGCCTGCTCTATGGAGTGCTCGGAGCGGCGGCCCTGTTTACCGCCGGCAAGTTAGCTTTCGTCCTTCTTCGAGGTTTCGCTAGAGCGGCCATCGTGCTGGCGAGGGGACGACGTCCCGCTCTCGGAGAAGCCGGGCAGGCCATGACCGAGGTCGCAGTATCCTTCCCAATTCTGTTGATCACTACCTTGATCCTCATGCAGCTGGCGCTGATGTTTCAGGCTCGCAATGTCGTCACCTATGCGGCCTTTTCTGCTGCTCGCGCTGCCATTGTCTGGATACCGGCCAGGATGCCTCTCGACGAGGATCAGCCCGTCACTGAGGCTCGGCACTCGATTAACGTGGACGGTGGTGAGAAGTTCGACAAGATTCGGCAGGCTGCTGCAATGGCATGCGTCCCGATCAGCCCGAAGGCTACGACCGTGCTGGGCGGCGTGCCCTTCATCGGGGATCTTATTGCCAGCTCGTCAGTAGCGTTTACGTCACTCATCTCGATCTTCGCGCTACCTAGTAACTATGCAGATAACGCCCTGCAAAGATACGCGTACTCAACCTTCGCTACCCAGGTGACTCTGTATAAGGCCACCGAGAACGGGTTCGTCGAGCAGGAGGGGCAGAGTGTCTGGTCCTATCCACGCGATCCCTCGGATGTGGCCGTGCGGGTTCGACATCGCTTTTACCTGTCCATCCCTGTCGTCAATCGAATCATCGGAGACAGTTGGACTGTGGCGGACTTCGGTCCTGGACTGGGAGCCGACCTCCCTGGGCGTTTCACCTTCGTGCGCTCGGTGGCTGTGTTGCCTCTAGAGGGCCAGACCGGCAATCCACCTATCACTGGATTCTGGGACAGCTAGGAGCAGTCATGAATAGCAACCAATCGAACGACAGAAGTCAACAGGCAGGGGCCTTGCAGGCCCTGCGGCAACGCGCCTGCGGTCTCCATCGAGACCAGGAGGGGCAGTCCATCGTCTACATGGTGATGGTCATGTTCCTGCTCGCGTGCTTCACCTTCATGGTTATCAACAGTGGCAACCTGCTACACGACAAGATCCAGCTTCAATCCGCAGCTGATTCTTCTGCGCTCTCCGGTACAACCTGGGTCGCCCGTGCAATGAATCTCAACAGCATGATGAACATCTTCATGACGATGTTGCTGGCCGAAGAGATGTACATGAAGGCGGTGCTCTGGACCGCCACCACTGCAGTGATTCTGTCTCCCTCTATCGAGGCATTCTGGTTGGGTGTTTGCTACACAACTGGCGTGTGCTCGCCGTCGACCGAGGTGCCGATCGACACCTTCGAGTTGTATCCCATCCTGTTTGAGGCTCAAGACAATGAAGACTTCATCTGGGATGTGATGGAGACCCTCTCTAACGTCGAAGAGGGCGTCCACGTTGGGATGGTCGCTGCTTCGGGTGCCGAAGCCGTCTTGATGGGCGTGGCCAACGGGGCGGATGTTGCCTTCATGTATCCGCCCAATATTCCCGAAGAGCAGGGTGAACTTCAAGACCTCTGCGATGCCACTCTGGATGGTGCTGATGGCGGCTACCACGAGACCGAGTACAGCCTGGGCGGCAGCCTGGCGGACGCGGTCTCAGCTATCGGAGGCTTCGAGTACAACGACAAGATTCGAAACCTGGCATCGGGACTGCTCGGTGGCTTCTTCGGTCTGGAGGGTCCGCTATGGGGAGAACTCCAGTTGCCTTATCACGCCTTCTGGGCGAGTACCGCGCCGTATCACTTCACCAACGTAATGTTCGTGATGTCTCTGCGGGCGCGATACTCGGTGATGTGTGGCGGCTCAGACTTTGGACCTCCTGCGCTTTCGATGGACATCCCAGCTGAGTGGTGGTGCTTCTTCTGCCCGGATAACCACTTCGACATCCCGAACCCCTACACCTTTCTGGGAGCCTCCTACGCCGCGCTGGACTCTAGCAATCCCAACGTGACGCCCTACATGTTGCCGAGCGACTGGCGAGAGAGATCGCGCTACTACGCCTTCGCCTACAAGACCAGCGCAGACGTTAAGGCGAGCTACATCCCTGATGTCTTCCGTAACGACCTGGGAGACCGCTTTGGGATGATGACTATCGCGCAGGCCAACATCTACAATCCGCACTCGGCAGGTGGCCTCTTCAGTCCCCACTGGCGCACGCATCTCGCGCCTGTCCAATTGGGCCCGGGCGCTCTCAATGATGTTGCTGGTGGCCTTGCTGGAGGATTGAGTGGAGGCTCCGGTACTCCTGTGGATGCTGCGGCAGTCGAAGGGCTTCTCACCATGGTGGGTGCGTTTTCGGGTAGCCCCTTCGAAGACCTGTTGGCGCACTGAAGGGTAGGGGACGATCATGAAAACCATCGCACTAGTAGCGAGCAACCAGAGCCGCGAGAAGCGGGGTCAGGCGATGACCGAGTTTGTGATCTGGGTCTTCGTTCTCCTCCTGATGATTTCTGGGATTCTCTGGTTCGGGAACGCCTACGACCTCAAGCTGCAGTGTCACCTGGCGTCTCGGTACATGAGCTGGTCCTACGCTCAACGTCCAGAGACGGAGATGGATGAGACGGTAATTCAGGCCAGGGTTCAGGCCTACTATCCTATGGTGGAGAACGCCCCCGAGTATCTTCCCGTGGACCGTACGACGGGCGACGCATTTAACGCCAATTCTCTTGTGGGTGGCGGTGGCGGGGGTGCGGGCGTGATGACCGCACTGAGTACCGTGCTCAATACTGTCTCTACGAACGTGATCGGTTGGCAGGTACGTGCTCGGTACAACCCCGGTGGCATCCTGGATAGCACCCTGCCAGCCGGTAGTTTTGTACGCTCTGAGCACTACATGACC
>CAZEIY010000435.1:3372-3932 GCA_964512375.1 uncultured Rickettsiales bacterium
GGGCACATGGCACAAGAAGCAGGTGCGCGGTGATGACGCGATCATGACGGTGAAGGACGGCCTCACAGCTTGGAGTTATGCCGTCCTGTTCTAGGACGGCGGAAAGGTTCAGGGATGAAATTCTTCCGCTTGTTAGCGAAGCGTGCGGGTCGCATCGGGGTCATTGTCCTGCTGGTCGGGGCGATCTTCGGATACGGCCACTTCATGACCCCAAGAAGTCCCGATGCTTTCGCGCGTGTCTTCGAAGACATGGGCGGAGCGCTCAGTGCTCCGGGCATGCCGGGATACATGAACATCAGCGTCGATGAGGGTTCAGTGCAGGAGGTCTACCTGAACGGAAATACCCTGCAATACACGCTCAGCCGTACGGACAAGAGCATCGATGCCCTGTTGGACTACTACGAGGATCTCTACCAGGGGCGGAAGCACAATGTTGCCCCGAAAGCAGCCAGGGAAGCGCTTCTCAAGACAGTGCGGGATAAGAAGGACCGCGAGGAGCAGCGCCGTCGCATCCAGGCTACGGATGACCTGCTCAATGACCGCTTTGTGCGCTTCGAGGG
>CAZEIY010000436.1:0-3925 GCA_964512375.1 uncultured Rickettsiales bacterium
GCCCGAGCCCGAGCCCGAGCCCGAGCCCGAGCTGGACGTACCGATATCCTTTACCCAGTGGATGGAGGACCGAGAGGAGATTGACGAGTCATCTTCTCACCAGGGGATTCGAGCTCCTCGCGATTTTGCGGGCCGAGCTGATGACACTGGATCGGGCTTCTCCGTGGTGCGAGTTCTTGTCAGCCTTGCTGTGGGGCTCTCTATGGTTTGGGGCGTGCGGGCTTGGATTCATACCGGTGCGCACAGTGACTTTCCGAAGGAATCAGAGATCGAAGCGCGCGCCTCGAAGCGCGCGACTTCCCCGGGCTCTGGGGACGACTCGGTAGCTGAACAGAGGGCGCCTCAAGGTGGAGACCTGGGCGCCAGTCTCGTGGCTGAGGCGTCGGGCGAGGACTTTCATGCCCGAGTCCTCCGATTACGCAACGAGGTGACGGGCTACATTGTGCCGTTTTCCAGCGCGGAGATGCTCGAGAACAGCCTCTTCCAGGAGTTCCTCAACCTCGGCGCGGAACCTATCTCGGTCAAGGTAGAGGCTCTTCGTGTGCGTGGATCATTGGACAAGGACTCAAGGCGCCCGGTGCTCGCCAATCTGGAGTTGGAGTTTCAGGGGATCGGTGGTGAGGACGGTGAGGAGAGGATGACTCTCTTTGAGGAGCGGCTCATGACGGCCTGGCTGGTGCTCGGGAAGTACGCCACCCTGGGGAAGGTGTCGTTGGATAAGGTGCGGATCTCGGTGAAGGAGCCGACTCCGTGGGATGAACGATATGAGGGGCGCCATCTGGCGGGATTGTGGACTGGAAGCATCCAAGCAGAGCAATTGTTCATTCGATGAGCTGATTCCGACCTGGCCCCACCGGCCCATGCTCTTCTCAGGGTCAGGGAATCGTGGAGGCTGGTCCGGCAAGAGAACTCGCTCGCATAAGCACGAAGTCGTCTAGTATCCCCCGCCTTAGCGTGAGGAGAGCGGTCATGAGCGAGTTTCTTGAGTCACCGGCGGGTCTGGTCGTCATCGCAGTGAGCCTGGTGCTCTTGGCCCTTGTGATCTTTCGCCTTGCGCGTCGTTCGGGCCGAGATCAGCTGGATGAACTCATTGAGAGTGATGCTCCCGTCGCCCCTCCATCATCGGAGGAGAGCTTTGAATCGGAGTCGACTTCTGGAGGACCCAGCCTAGCTGAACGCATGAGCATGGGACTGACAGGTACCCGAGAGCGCCTGATCTTCCGAATGGATGAGCTGTTCAGAGGTCGGCGAGAGATTGACGAAGGCCTGTGGTCTGAGCTCGAGGAGCTGTTGGTCACTTCAGATGTTGGGATCAGGACTACGACGGGGCTGCTCGAGAGGTTGCGTACTGAGGCGGATCGAGACGCTCTCGAGGACCCGCAGGCTCTGCGTCAGTTGCTTCAGCGTCAGATCCGAACCCTGCTGGCTTCCCGTTCCGGCAGCCTTGTCACGGATTCAGGCTCAGATGGTCCAGCCGTCATTGTTGTCGTGGGTGTGAATGGTGCTGGCAAGACCACTACGATTGGCAAGATCGCTGCGAGGAACATCGCACAGGGTCGCAAGGTGATCATTGGGGCGGGTGACACCTTTCGTGCCGCCGCGATCGATCAACTCAAGGTTTGGGCTGACCGGGCAGGGGCGGAGTTGGTGAGACACGAGGAGGGCAGTGATCCGGCCGCTGTCACCTATGACGCTGTCTCTGCCGGTGTGTCGCGCGGCGCAGATCTCGTGATCTGCGACACAGCGGGTCGTCTGCACACCAAGGGTGATCTCATGGATGAGCTACAGAAGATCCATCGGGTGGCGGGTAAGGCCCATCCAGGTGCCCCCCACGAGGTGCTGTTGGTGCTGGACTCGACGACCGGCCAGAACGCCATCATGCAGGCGCGGCAGTTTTCAGCCGCAGTCGGGGTCACTGGTATCGCCCTCACCAAGCTCGATGGCACCGCTCGTGGCGGCGTGATTCTGTCCATTGCGGATGAATTTGAGATTCCCGTGAAGCTGATTGGCATGGGCGAGGGGGTAGATGACCTGCGGGACTTCGACCCGGAGATCTTTGTAGAGGCCCTCTTTGGACAGGACGACGAGGGCTTGGGCCGTGGGCTCAATAGTGCCGCTGCCGCGGCTGGTGATTGACGCTTCCTGCGCTGGAGTCTAGATTTCCCAGACTAATCCAGAATATTGAACCAGCGCCCTTATGCGGTGCTGGGAGAGAATTGAGCCTTTTATGGGCGTTGTCGAGATTGAGATTCTCGGCCGGCGATATGCGCTTCGCAGCGATCGTCAGCCAGAGCACCTGAAGGCGGTGGCAGCCTTTGTAGACGGAAAGCTGCGCGAGTTGGCTGGAGGTCGGCCCGCGTCCGTTCAGCGAGATCATGCGATTCTCGCGGCCCTGAATATTGCGTCGGAACTCTTTCATCTTAAGCGTCAGCGCACTCAGTCAGCCCGCAGTCTCGATTCGAGTCTCGGGTCGTTGGTGGCACTGATTGATGATGTGGTGAGCGAGGGTGGCGACGTGACAGAGGGGGCTCTCGACACCCAAACCATCGTCGGCTGAGTCCGTCTCGTTCGAGATTCTGGTGCTGATTGCTGCGTAGCGGCCTCTCCTTGAGGGGGCGTGCGTGGAAAGGACCAGGCTATGAGTGCTCTATCCCTTGTCGCTGTGGCTGCCGCTCTAGGCCTGCTGGTGGCCTGCATCCTATTGATTCGTCGCTTGCAGAGGCAGACGAGCGCGGTGTCGATAGTTGAGCAGAGAAACACTGACCTGAGTTCCGAGATGGAACAGCGTCTTCGAGAGTCCGAGGAGAGAAGAGATCTCGAGATTGGCGCCGCGGTGGCCGAGGCCCGGGTCTTGTTGGCCGAGGCCAACAAGAGGGATCGAGATCACCTCGACGAGGAGCAAAGACGCAACTCGAAGCGGGGTGAGGAGTTAGAGCGCCGGGCTGAGCGGCTTGAGCGCCGAGAAGAAGATATCGGTCGGCGCGAGAGCAAGGTCTCTGACACTCAGCAGGAGCTTGCTTCCAGGGAAGAGCAACTGAAAGGGCAGGAAGAGCAGGCGTCGTCCCGCCTCGAAGAACTCGCCGGCTTGAGTCGTGAGGACGCCCTTGCCCAGTTACTCGCTGGAGTTGAACAGCAGAGCCGTTCAGTTGCCGTAAAGCGGGCAGTCGAAGTTGAGGAGGCGGTGAAGGAGCGTTCGGAGGAGACGGCGAAGAACATCATCTCAATAGCTATACAGCGCTATGCGGGTGAGTACGTCTGTGAGCGAACGGTCTCGGTTGTTTCGTTGCCAAGTGACGAACTGAAGGGCCGTATTATCGGCCGCGAGGGGCGAAATATCCGAGCACTTGAGGCTGCGACTGGGGTCGATTTCATCATCGACGATACGCCTGAGACGATCGTCATCTCTGCGTTCAATCCCATACGGCGCGAGGTCGCCCGAGCGGCTCTCGAGACATTGCTCGATGACGGTCGCATCCATCCCAGCCGCATCGAGTCGGTGGTACGGAAGTCCGAGGTCGAGTTTTACAAGGTGCTTCTGGCTGCGGGTGAGGAGGCTGCAGGTGAGGTGGGTCTTGCCGGCATCCACCCCGAGATCCTCAAGCTGGTTGGTGCCCTCAAGTATCGAACATCCTATGGCCAGAACCAGTGGCAGCATGCCTTGGAGGTTTCCTTCCTGTGTGGCGCTATGGCTGCTGAACTGGGTCTTGATGAGACCACAGCCAGGCGCGCAGGGCTGCTTCACGACATAGGTAAGGTCATGGATCAGACCAGCGAGGGCTCTCATGCGCTCATTGGCGCTGAGTTCGCGAGAGGGCATGGGGAGAGCGCCGATGTGGTGAACGCCATCGCGTCCCATCACGAAGAGGTGGAGCAGGAATCGGTGTTTGCGATTCTCACGCAGGCCGCCGATGCGATTTCCGGTGCA
>CAZEIY010000437.1:0-3903 GCA_964512375.1 uncultured Rickettsiales bacterium
GACCAGAACCTCGATCTCATCAGCAACTCGTGCTGGCGAGCGGCGGCGCACCTGCCTGCCAAACATGCCAGGGACCGCACAGTAAGCGCACGGCGCTGGGCAACCACGCATTGCCACCACAGTCTGAGCGTGGAGGCTGTCCGGAGATCGATACAGGTGCATTGGTAGCAGGTTGCGTGCTGGTGGCAGCAGAGATTCAACGTCCGGGACCTCCGGCGGCCCCGTCTGACGGATATTGCCGTCCTCACGCCACGCCACCCCCGCAATAGGCTCCAGGCTCGTTCCATCCCGGAGCAGCCGTAGGAGTGCAACGATCCGTTCTTCCGCCTCACCGACTACCGCGACATCGAACCAGGGCCAGGTCTCCAGTGTCTGTACCGGCAGCGCGCTGGCATGCGGCCCACCCACAAGAATCTGGCCATTGAAACCGCCCTGACGGGCGAGCATCGCGATCTCAGCGGCGATGCCCACGGTGGGGGTGGTGGTGGTAAAGCCAATCACCTCAGGAGCAATCGCGATAATCCTGGCGACGACCTCAGCGACACCAAGCTGCTCTGCGTTCGCATCGATCAATTGCACCGACTCATCGGCAGCGAGCAGCACCGACGCGAGATAGGTGATGCCCATAGGAGCACCTACGGTGGTTTGAGCTACCGAGGCCACCTCCGCTTGATAGGGCGGGGCAATCAGCACAATGGTGACAATGCTCGGCTTCATTCTCTTAACATTGCGCCCACAGACGGGCTGCACCCTGATGATGATCAGGGTCAAACATGTTGGTAGTATGCAGAGTGTTCTCCATGGTCGGCAGCGCTAGCTTTTATGGATTCGAAATGGTGGGGGTCGGGCAGCCCCTGAGAAGGGTCGAACGACCTCTACCCACTCCATCAAACGGAGAGTTGCTCGTAGAAGTTGCCGGCTGCGGTGTCTGCCACACAGACCTGGGGTTCCTTTATGACGGTGTGAAGACCCGTGATGAACTCCCTCTCATCCTGGGACATGAGGTCAGCGGAATTGTCCGCGCCACAGCGCCTGGTTGCGAGCACCTGCTGAATCAGGCGGTTGTGGTCCCGGCGGTAATCCCGTGTGAGAGTTGCCCCTCCTGCCTGTCTGGGAGACCGATGATCTGCCCCAGCCAGGTCATGCCAGGCAACGACAGAGACGGTGGTTTTGCCTCGCATCTCGTGGTTCCTGCTCGTTGTGTGTGCCCGGTGCCCGGAGTAGCTGACGAGGGGGATGACATCTTCCAACGAAGTGGCATTACGCTGGCGCACCTGTCGGTCGTTGCCGATGCAGTCTCGACACCCTATCAAGCGCTGGTTCGAGCTGAGCTGAAGGCTGGCGACTTGTGTGTCGTCGTTGGTCTCGGCGGAGTCGGGGGCTTCGCAGCCCAATTGGCTTCAGCTCTTGGAGCTCACGTTGTCGGGCTCGACATCAGCCCCCAGCGGTTGGCCCGCGCCGAACAGCTAGGTGTCGGGCTCAGCCTCGATCCCAGTGACCGCCAGGCTCGAGACATACGCAAGCAGATCAAGGACCATGCAAAGCAGGTCGGCGCTCCGACAACGGGTTGGGTGATACTGGAGTGCTCTGGAACGGCAGCCGGGCAAGACCTTGCCTATGGCCTGCTGGTCCATGGCGCGACCCTGTGCGTAGTGGGGTTTACTCGAGATAAAGTCCACCTCCGACTGTCCAACCTGATGGCGTTCGACGCACGAGCCCTCGGCAACTGGGGCTGTGACCCAGCCTTGTACCCCGACATCGTGCGCATGGTGCTGGATGGCCGGATTGACCTCGTAGATCAAGTCGAACTGCGGCCACTCGACTCCATTAATGAGGCGTTCGATGACGTCCACAACCACCGAGTATCACGCCGCTTGATCCTTACGCCCTGAACCCTGGAGACAGCATGGTGGACTGGAAAGACCACAACCTAACTAGCGCAGATTTCTTCGCAGAAGTTCTGTATTCCAGGCGACCTGCGATCCAGCGTTCGGGCCAGCTGCAATGAAACAAGATTCATGACTGCACCTGCCCGCTTGGAGGCACTCTATGATGGCTCTGTTCAAGAGATCATCCTGGCCAGGCCACCAGCCAACATCCTGGACCGGGAGCTGATCCGCTGTATCAAGGGTCATCTGGATCACATCAGCAAGCTCTCTGGCGTCCGCCTCCTCGTGTTCAAGGCGGAAGGTAAGCATTTCAGCTTTGGCGCCTCAGTCGCCGAGCACCTGCCTGCACAGGTAGACCTGATGTTGCCCGAGTTCCACGACCTGTTCTCGAAGATCGAGTCACTATATCTACCCACCGCCGCAGTTGTTCAGGGGCAATGCCTGGGGGGCGCAGCTGAGTTGGTGATGTGGTGCGGGATGATCTTTGCGGATGAGACCACCCAAATAGGTTTTCCCGAAATCAAGCTAGCAGTCTATCCACCAGTGGCTGCTGCAGCGCTGCGTTGGCGGACCAGCGGAAGCGCTGCGGTGCGTCTCACCATCACCGGAGAGTCCCTCAAAGCTCATGAAGCGGCTCGCATCGGCTTGATTGACCACGTCTCAAGTGATCCTGGCGAAGCGCTCCATGCCTGGTATGAGCAGCACCTGGCATCCAGTTCAGCGGTCGCGCTGTCAGCTGCGTGGCGCGCCAGTCGCAAGCCGCTGGAACGCTATCTGTCAGAGGACCTGAAGTTTGCTGAAGACCTCTACCTGAACCACCTGATGAAGCATAGCGATCCGATGGAGGGCCTCACTGCATTCATGGAGCGACGCACCCCGGTCTGGAGCATCTCATGAGCAATACAGCCATCATTGACAGAGTGCGCGAGCTCTTCGAAGACCTCGATCTGAACTCCGGCACTCCTGCGAACAGATGATGATCCTGCGATTCGAACGGGGGTCGCGCACGCGACGGAAACGGAACTCGACGAAGTCGCCATCGTCGGTACCGGATACGGGCGTGCACGGCTTCCGTTCCGCAAGGAACAGATTCGCTCCGAGATCCTCAGCCATGGCCTGGGTGCACACGCAATGTTTCCCGAGACTTCAACGGTCCTCGACATTGGCGGTCGCAGTGCCGTAGCACCCCATCTCCGGTAGCCAAAGTGAAGGAACCCTGATCATGCCCAATGTCCTCTTCGCCACAGAGGGGCGCTCAGTTGAAGTGCCTGCAGGAACGTCCCTCATCGACGCCGCGAGGCGTGCGGGAGTTTGTCTCTACCCCGGGGCCCGAAAGCTGCTGAACTGTCGTGGCCACGGTCGATGTGGGGGTTGCAAAGTGACCGTGACCGAGGGGTCTGAACAACTCACGCCTACATCAAGGCGTGAACTACGAACGTTAACCCGAGGGCAGATATTGCCCGACCGTCGGGAGCAGGAAGGAAGAACTGTACGCCTCGCCTGCCAGGCACGGGTGCTGGGCCCTGTCGTCATTCATTCGCATATTCGCCGGCGCTGACCTGGCCTGCGCATGACGAAGTTGCCGTGTGCTTCACTCGGCTGGCGCGTTGCCAGCCTGCCTACATGGTGACGGAGGACGGCGGTGATGTTCTCGGTCAGCGTTGGTACGGGTCACCCTCGAAGCGGGCATATTCAAAGTCGAAGCTCTGCCCCCCAACACCGCGCTTGGGTGGAGAAATCCAGCTCGCGATCTGCCCCGCCTCGAAGCACGGCTTCATGAGAGATGCGACATACAGCAACTCCGCGTCACTAGGTAGGGACTCAACGTGGTGCGATGCATACTGTTCGGTGGTGAGGAGCACCCCATCGACGGAGATTGGTAGCCCCTGATAGATTCCCTGCCCACGGCTAAATAGCTGGGATGGAAGCTTCAGTCGGTAGCGCACTCCTGATGCCTCAATCACCCGGTTCCATCGTTCTACGGCTCGCGCACAATCTGCGCTGTAGTCGTCTC
>CAZEIY010000438.1:0-3872 GCA_964512375.1 uncultured Rickettsiales bacterium
GACCTGAGCTAATGACATAGGCAGGAGAGGCGTTATGTTAACTCTGCTGAGGTAGGTGCGTTATTCCCCGCTGCTGTTGACCCTCGGAGAGGTGGACCTGCCGCCTATCGGAGGGGCAGCCGACTGAGCCGCGCCGAGGCGTTTCGCCGCCCCGCAGCGTGTGCGACGAAGATCGATCAATAGCGGCTGGTACATCAGGTGCTAGTCTTGGGTGCATGTATCCGAAGCACCTCGCCATATCCGCCGGCCTGCTTATCGTCGTGGGCGCGATGCCGTCACCGGCACAGGCTCAGGACCTGATCGTCGACGGCACCACCGTCACGCTCGGAGGCACCCTTACCTACGACAACGTCCAGGTCATCAACGGTGGTGTCATCGAGGTCGCGACCTACGACGCCAACAACCCCGGCGCGACCGGCCTGCTGACCATCACTGCCGACTCCATCACCATCGATGCGAGTTCGTCGATCAATGCCAACGGTGACGGCTACCAGAGCATCGACAACATCGGCGGAGGCCCCGGAGGCGGCATCGGCGGCGCCTACGCGATCGATGGTGGCGGAGGCGGAGGCTACGGCGGCGTCGGTGGCGACGGCATCCGTGACTGGTGGTCAATTGCCGGCTGTGGTGTCCCCTGGCCCGATGGAGCTGGAGGGGGTTCGTACGGCGACCCGGCGACCCTGGCGATCATGATGGGTTCAGCCGGCGGCCTACCGGGATCGGGCGATGGAGACGCTACCGCAGCAGCGGGACACGGCGGTGGTGCCGTCTGGCTCGAAGCGTCCACTATCGACATCCAGGGAACGATCGACGTACGCGGCACAACGGGCACCCCGACCGGCAACGACTCCGCAGGCGGCGGCGCAGGCGGCGGCATCCTCATCAAGGGGGACTCTGTAACCATCGGAGGCACGCTGCAAGCTGCAGGAGGAGGCGGCGCAGGCCCCTGTAGCAACGGTAGCCCCAACGTCTGCGATGACGGTGGTGGTGGCGGTGGTGGTGGCCGCATCAAGGTGTTCTTCCAGGAAGACCTCGGCATTGCACCCGTCTACTACATCGCCGGAGGCCCTGCCGGCGGCAATACCTGTGAGTTCGCGGAGCCCGGCGGCCCCGGCAGCTACACGACCACAGACACCGACACCGATGACGACGGCTTCGACGACAACTCGTGGGGTGGTACGGACTGCGACGACAGCGGCGGTGCGGTATTCCCCGGCGCCACCGAGGTGTGCAACGGCATCGACGACGACTGCGACGGGCTGGTCGACTCAGCCGACCCCGAGACTGATCTGGATGGCGACCTCTACTCCTCGTGCGGCGGTGACTGCGACGACACCACCGCGGCCGTGTTCCCCGGCGCAGCCGAGGTCTGCAACGGGGTCGACGATGACTGCGATGCCCTCAGCGACGGTGCTGACCCCGAGACCGATGGTGACCAGGATGGAGTCTCGGTCTGCGATGGCGACTGCAACGACGCCAACAACCAGATGTTCCCCAGCAACACAGAGGTCTGCGACGGCCTCGACAACAACTGCGACGGACAGCTGGACGAGGGCTTCGACAGTGACACTGATGGGGTGCCGGACTGCCAGGATTCCGAGGTCTGTGATGCCCTCGACAACAATGGCAACGGCCTGGTCGACGAGGGCTTCGATTGGGATGGCGACGGCTACACCACCTGCGGCGGCGACTGCAACGACATGTCCCCTCTCATCAATCCCGGAGCCGCCGAGATCTGCGACGCCCTCGACAACGACTGCTCAGGGACCGTCACTGCCGACGAAACGGACGGCGATGGCGACGGCCAGTCGGAGTGCCAGGGTGACTGCAATGACTCCAATGCTCTGGTCTCTCTCGGCGGGATTGAGACCTGCGACGGCCAGGACAACGACTGCGATGGCGTGGTACCCGCCGACGAGGGCGATGGCGACGGAGACGGCTACTGGTTGTGCTCCGGCGACTGCGATGACTCCGACCCCGCTACCAACCCTGGGGCCAACGAAAGCTGCGACGGCATCGACAACGACTGCAGTGGAGCAGCGCTCCCCACCGAGAGCGACAGCGACGGAGACGGCTTTTTCATCTGCTCAGGGGACTGCAGTGACCTCAACGTGCTGATTCACCCGGATGCCGTCGAGCTGTGCGACCTCCAGGACAACAACTGCAACGGACAGGTCGACGAGGGGCTGGATCTTGACGGCATCGGTGGACCCGACTGCGTGGACAACGACCTCGACGGCTTCAGCGAAGATCTGGGTGACTGCAACGACGACGACCCACTGGTTCGGCCGGGCGCGAGCGAAGTCTGTGACGATGCCATCGATAACGACTGCGACGGCGAGGTCGACGAGGACGTCGATGGCGATGGCGACGGCTTCAGCAATTGCAGTGGCGGGGACTGTGACGACGACGACCCTCTCGTTCATCCCGGCGCCGAGGAACCCTGTGACGGCGTCGACAACAACTGCAACGACCTGGTGGACGACGGCTTCGACAATGATGGCGACGGCTTTTCACTGTGCGCCGGCGACTGCAACGACCAGGACACGACGGTCTATCCCGAGGCAGAAGAGTTCTGCGACGAGCTCGACAATGACTGCGATGGTCAGTTCGACGAAGGACTGGACGAGGACCTGGACGAGGACGGCTTCTCCGCCTGTGCCGGAGACTGCGACGATAACGAGCCCCTCGCCCTACCCGGCGGCGAGGAGGTCTGCGACGGCATCGATAATGACTGCGACGGCGAAGTGGACCCCGGCTTCGACCTCGACGAGGACGGCACCTCAGACTGCGTCGACGACGACGACGACGGATTCAGCGAGAACGATGGCGACTGCAATGACGCCGACCCGCTGGTACACCCCGAAGCCGCCGAGATTTGCGACGACGGCATCGACAATAACTGCGACTTCTACACCGACCTCGAGCAGCCCGAGTGCGCGCCCATCCAGCCGGACGTCGTCGGCCCCCCCATTGACGCTGCCGGCGGGGGTTGTGACTGCAACAACAGCATCTCTGGACAGGCCGCCGAGATGAAATGGAGTCTCACCATGCTGTTCCTGCTGGCGGCCATGGGGCGCAGGCGGCGAGCAGGTCACCACGCTTGAACCTCTGGCCGGTTCTGATACAGGAGCCGCACCACCGGCAGTAATATCCAACTAACCTGCTGTAATCACAGCAAAATGCTACTATTGCGACGTTGCGAAACCCCAAGAAGGGTCACGATATATTGCGGCAAAAAACAGAAGGTATTGGGTTCAATTCTTCGCTAGCGTGAGCACTATTTAGACAATTGATACGGAGTTCTGGACTTGTTTTGCAAGCGACCACTGATAGCGCTCTCACTGATTTTGCTGGTCACAGGTTGTGGCGCGACCCAACCCGATTCGATGACGCCGAATACCGATTCAGACACTGAGACACCAGACGTTGGTGCCGAGGTGGACATTGATGTGTTCGTACCGACTCCCAAGGTTGACCAACCGCCATTAACGTTGGATTGCCGTCCAGTGGAGCACCTGTGGGACCCTGCCGCCGAGCCCATGCTGCTTCCTTGCGAGCCCACAAAAGAACCCTGCGATGAGGTGGACAACGACGCGGATGGATTCACGTATCCACACTGCGGCTCTATGTCCTGTACCGGCGATGGGGCCTGCACCTACGGGGGACTGCTACCCGATGCAGACTGCAATATTCATTCAACACCCTCGAATACGCTCGGTGATCTACCCGGTGGTGTCTGCAATCAAATTGACGGTGTGCCGGGAGTGGCAAGCCTTGAGGAGTGTTGGGGAATGCTGTGTCCGCCGGCGCTGAAATGCGTACAGGGCGAATGCCTCCAGCCGGGGACTGGTCTTCCCGGACAATCCTGC
>CAZEIY010000439.1:0-3867 GCA_964512375.1 uncultured Rickettsiales bacterium
GGAACCCCGTACCGCGAATTCTTCAATAGGGGCATAGCCCGAGAGGAGTAAGAGAAATGGCACGGAAAATGATTATCCTGGGTATCGGTGGTACAGGTACCAAGATTGTTCGTGAGATCCGCCAGATGTGGGTGGACGATGCCGGTCTGCTTCCCAGCAACGTAGCTCTAGGAGCAATCGACGCGCAGGCTGCGGGACCTGAGGGGGGATATATCCCTGGCATGGCCTACACGCCTCCATCTCCCAGGATGATGGCCGAGTCATTCGACGAGTATTCGCGAGAGAAAGACGTCAATGGCGTCGGTTGGCTCGACTGGTGGCCCGAGCAGATCACTGACAAGAGCCATGACTTCAGTGATGGTTGTGGTGCGGTGCGGCCCAATGGGCAGTTCTTCGCGTTCTACTATGCGGACAAGATCGTCGAGACCGTGACCTCGATGATGAGCGAACTTGCAATGCGCTCTCCAGAGGACAGCGCAGATGTTTCGTTCGAGGTCTACCTGGTGGGTAGCGCAGGCAATGGTACCGGTGGCGGAACACATATGGCAGTCGCCTCGATCGTCCGTGACACGATTGGTGCGGGTGATGGGGCTTACTCGGCGCCCGCGGTAGTGGGTGTGTTCATCCCCGGTGCGGTGACCAAGCACGGCATGAAGGGAACGCGGATGCTCCACGAGGTTGGCGCCAGTGGTTACGCGACTCTCATCGAGCACCAGTACGAGTTCAACCGCAACAATCCAGACGCGCCCAAGGGCTTCAAGCCGCGTGAACCCCATGTGTTCAAGGGACTCCTCGATGGGGGGCTCCACACCTTCAAGGCAGCGGCAGGGATCTCTAATCGAGACGAGGCGTTCCTGACTACACCTCTGGACTTCTTCTTCGTGCTCGAGACACAGAACACGAAGGGTCAAAGAACCACCTACAAAGACCTCATCTCCACGGCAGCACAGACCCTCGCGTTGATGCTCGGTGGGGCCGATGTGGACAATCGGATGCTCGACCTCAAGAAGCGCTGTAGCGGTGGGCGTCGCTTTGGCAGCATGGGTGCGATCCGCGTCTGCACGCCAATGGAACAGCTCATTGATTTTGCTATTGGTCGCCAGGGGCTCAACGCCCTGACTGTGGGCGCTGGAGCCGATGAGAATCGCTGGAGCCACGTGCTCCGGGACAGCTCCATCAGCGCTGCCGGCAACGACGAGCGACTGATCGAGGCAGATGCAGACCTGGTGAAGAGCGTGGACTTCTTTATCGACCATGTGCTCGAAATGAAAGAGAAGGAGGCCGACGACCTGGTAGGCCGATTCAAGGCAGAAGATGAGAGCCTGCTGGCCAAGGCCGCAGAAACCGTCGAAGGCCTCGATGACATCGATGACATCGAAACCATGATGGCGCGGGCTGAGGCTCTCGAGAGTTTTGTCGCGACGCACCTGGCGCGCCTCAAGAAGAAGCGCACGGCCACCCTGATCACAGATGCCGGCTCGGTATGGAGCCTTCTTCCCAGTGAATCGGATCGCAGGGATGAGGATGAGCCGTTGAGCAGAACCAACCTGAAGAACACCACTTGCGCAGGTACCAAGTGGCACATCGACCAGCGGGCGATGGAGTTCGTCAATGCTGGTGCTTTCGGCATGTTGCAGGCCTGGCTGGCCAAGCTGGGAGAGGAACTGGAGGCCAATAGGCTAGATGCTCAGGAAACGCTGAAGAAGGAGTTTGCCTCTGGACAACCCGATGCGGATCTCGCTGCGGGACTTAACGAACTGCGCGAACAGTCCGACTCGATCTTCGTCAAGTTCAAGAAGGGTGACTTCCGCGACGAGGTCTCTGCATTTGCGTCGGATGCAGATGACTACCTGGGATTCTTGCTCTGGCAGTCCAAGTTTGGAGCGATCGACAAGCTGTACGAAAAGACGATCAACTACGTTCGCGAGCTGACAGATGGCGCGGCAAAGGCAGCTTCACGTCAGCAAAGCTCGCAGGTGGTCAAGGGCTTCGAAGAGCTGTCGACTGAGGCTGTGCAGGAGATCGACCGCAACATACAGAATCAGAGCGGTGGAACGGACATCGGCACGAAGTTCTTTATCGGTGGTGACAAGGACATGCGCCAGAATCTTCTTACAGACCTGGAGAAGGATGAACGGACCCGCACTGTCACCTTGCTACAGGGTGAATACGAGGACAAAAAAGAAAAAAGAGCCATCGCTATGACTCCCCACAACCAGGGCTTGTTTAAGGTTTCGCTTGCTCATGACACGAGCCGGTCCTTGATCGGTTTGTCTGGTGAGTTGCGTGACTATGACGATCTGGATGATCGACTTGAAAGTTATGCTGAGGACCTGAAGAAGGTCGTTGGGGATTCGCTCAAGGCAACGGTCCGCAAGCGTTGTGGTATTGAACCGACGTTGGTGCGCGAGAGGGAGATGGAGTTGCTCACTTGGTACGAGATGCGCCACGAAGCCCCGGATGACTTCGAACAACAGGAAGTGAACCGCGTGGAGGCAGCCCTGTCTGCGCGTGTGACTTCATCGGTCTGGAACAGCATTCAGAATATGGATTGGGACCGCTTCGTCCCTTCAGAACGGAAAGAAGAGAAGACGGCGTCTGGCGAGCTATGGCGGGGAGCGGTTGACCACTGTATTGCTGGTCGACTGTTGAACTTCATCAGCTTTGTCAGTCCCCAGTGGAAGCCGAAGCGTGGCAAGAAGTTCCAGGACAATCGCCAATGGGCGAGCTTTCTCAACTTTACGGAAGACAGTGACCGGTTAAAGGGGGCCATGGAGATCGTGGCGAATTTCACCGAGTCTCGTCGTGAGCCTAAGTCTCAGGACATCCCCGGCTATCCGTCCGACAAGCTGGACATCGTCACTCTCGAGGTGGGCTGTAGCCTCGACATGCTGACTCAGTCAACCACCGAAATGAGGCACTACAAGATGGCACGAGGGATGAATGACTCCTCGATGTCGAAGCAAATAGAAAAGGAGTTCACCCCCCATCGAGACAAGGCGTCTGAGAAGGTAGGGGATGCCTGGCTCGAGTACGTCCAGCAGGAGCAGGAGGACTCGGGTGCGGTGCTCTCGTACGGTGAGGTGCTGTTTGCCCTAGGTCGCGTGAACACAGAGGGTGAGTACCTGATCCCAGGTCATCCGAACCTGTTTGGGCACATCCAAAAGTCGGGCAACAAGTACAAGCTGGCTAAGTCGCTCCAGGCAACCGACTTCAAAACCGAAGATGGCAAGCTGCCGTTCGAGTCGTCTTACGATGCAGGGGACATGCTCGGCACTGGCTTTGGCAACGTGATCGAGACGATGGATGACGCTCGACGGCCAGAGAATATCGATCGTCAGCGGGCGCTGCGTGTTGCCATGATGAAGGATCTACATGACTTGAGTTGGGGGCGTGAGCCCCTGGGCATCGGACCGGAAGGAACGGCGGAGTTCCTCAACAACCTCGCAGGAGACTATGACCGGGCATCGAAGTCTGAACGTCGCCAGGAAGAGCAGGCGATGCAGCAGAAGACTGCAGACGACCTACGCAAGATGGCCAAGGAGGTGATTGAATTCGATGGGAAACGCACCACGCTGCTAAGTATTGGCGGCTGATTCTTGGCGCTGCTTGTCGTCCCACTTCCCACCGCAGAAGCGGAGGGGCGGATTCTTCGCGAGACTCTTACGGACCTCGGCCTACGCTTTCTCGCGCAGGTGCAGAGGTCCGAGGGTGGTGCCGCGCAAGGTTTGCCTCCGCCGAGCCTGCGTGATAGCGAACTAGAGCCTCTCCTCCTTCTGCCTCCAGGGCGTGAAGGGTGGGACAGCGAGGACTGTGTTCGCCTCGAGGAGGCCGGGGTCCTCAGGGTGTCCGCTGAGGGGGATGATA
>CAZEIY010000440.1:0-3864 GCA_964512375.1 uncultured Rickettsiales bacterium
CGAGCCCGAGCCCGAGCCCGAGCCCACTCCCCCGAAGCGCCTTGTGCACCGGGACTACCAGTGGTGCAACCCAAACGAGCAGTGGTGCTCGCCAAAGAAGTCCCAGCACGATTTCGACCGCCAGGTCCGGAAGTACACGCTGAGGGTCGAGCAGGATCAAGACCGCGTGAACGAGGCGATCGGGAGCTTCGGAATCCCCGCATCATGGATGAAGGGGTTCAGCTACCGCACGGAGGAGGAACTGCAGCGAAAGGAACGTGAGCGAAAGGAACAGGCAGCAGCGCGGGGCTTCCGCTTTGGGGGCGAGCGGGTCAGAATCGACTATCGATGGATGGTCCAGAACAGTCTGAGCGATACAGAGCCGCTCACCCGCGGCCTCATCGATCTGGGCCAGCGGGAAGGATACCGAACCAGCCGAGACCTCATCGGCTTCCTGGCATCGTTCGTACAGGATGGGGTGTTCTACCGTAGGCCCGGATCGCATCGCACATCTCCGAGCGGAGAGAAGATCTTGATCAGCGATGTCCTGATGCCCGCAGAGACCCTCTCGGTCGGGTGGGGGGACTGCGACACCAAGACCGTGCTGCTCGCATCAATGGTTGGGCATCTCCAGGACACATCTGCGGTGTTGCTGCTCGGCTTGAAGCACGCGTTCATCGGTGTGCGAACCCAACCCAAGCGCGGAGATCGGTACATCGAGATCCAGGGGGTGCCGTATGTCCTCATCGAGACAACGGCGCCGTTGAAGATCGGACAAATACCCCCCAAGTACTGGAACGCCATCCAACAGAAGAAGCTGGAAATCCGACCACTGATCTGAAACCACTGCATGCCCACCCCGCTTCCGGTATCCTCCCCGAGGAGGACAACATGCGACGCGCTGCACTGTGGACCTTGATCGGGTGTCTCGCCACATCCATGGGACTGCTGTCCTGCTCAAAATCAGAGTCCGACTACGAACGGGGCTGCGTTGATCTGCAGGACAACGACGGCGATGGGCTGACCGACTGCCCCGACCCCGACTGCACCCCGGCCCCTGACTGCGAGACCTATCGACTGGTTCAGTTGATCGAAGAGAAGCAGACCGCTCTCGTCGAGCTTCGCACGTCCTACCAGAGCAGCTTCGCTCAACTCTACAAGGAGTATGGCGGTGGTCTCCTGGCGAGCAACCTGCTCTCGGAGCTTGAGAAGAGCACTGAGGAGGAGCCGGCCAAAGGGGCCGCGAACGGCGAGAAGGAGGCTGCGTCGCTGGCCGCCAACCTCGTCACCAATCCCGACTACATGGTGTTCGAGCAGCGTTGCCTTGAGCTGGGAAGCGGCCAGGAGATGACCTTGTTGATCGATCCAAGAGCCGTGGAGTTCCTGGGCAGGGACTCGACCAGGACTGCCTGCAAAGGCATCGCCGCTGCCGCTCGTTCCATTGAGAGGGAAGAGCAGACGATTTCCGAGCTTGAACTCAGACGCGTTTCGCTGCAGTAAGGCTGCTCACCAGCAGGCCCGGTCCGCAGTCCACGGAGATCAGACCGCCACCAGCTCAGCAGTTCGCACACGTCGACCATGATCGCTCAGCTCAAAGGAACGTGCCAGTTGAGTCAGCTGTCCCCGGAGGCGTTGTTTCGTCATGTCCAGGGACAGGGAATTCGAGAAGCAGAGCACCGCCTCGTCGGCGCGAAACAGCCCATCACCGGGCGACTCGCTGATCCGAGACATGGACCGGAGCTCGTCCCGAGTCGCGATCCGTTGAAAGCACACCCTGGACCCGTCGCGCTCCACCACAAGAAGACCCGAGGTGTCACCTGCGTCGGACTGGGGCCGAGTGCTGATCACCAGGCGAAACGCCACACCACTCATCTCCTCGTCCGCGCGATACTCCGTGAAGAGGGCACGAACCCGTGTTCCGCAGAATTCCTCCGTCTCCAGGGGCTCGGGTACAGCGGAGAGCGCGGGGGCGGACGTGGCCTTGGTCTCGGCCTCGGGTGCCGTGACCCGACGAAGCACGACCACCCCGGGATTTTCCGACAGGCCGCTCTCATTGGCGACGGCGAGCCGGGATGGCCGGGGAGCCTCCAGACCCCTCACAAGAGCAACGGGGGGTACCGGCTCGGAGACATGAAGTTCAAGGCCAAGGCCCTCTGCAAAGTCCAAGACCTCTTGTTTGCTGACGCAGAGGGCAGAATTGGAGCGCTCGGGGTCCGAGCGATAGCCGACCAGCTGACCGGAGCGGACCCAGGCGCGAACACTGGAGAGACTGCGGTTGACAAGCCTGGCAGCGGTGCGGGCGGGCATCAAGTCGGACGGACGGGTCTGCATTTCAACTCTCCTGGTAGGGGCTGTCAGGGCTGACAGGCCGGCTCAGCATTCCTTCAGGCGGGCCTGTCAGCGGCCTGTCTAAGACAGGATAGACCAGCGCTGTTGACATGGCAAGACCTCTGTGCCGAAGCCTGACAGGTGCCTGTCAGCTCGCCCTGCTGAGCACCGGTTTCCCAGGTCCAGAGCGTGTGCACACCTGTTCATTGAAGCGCCACAGGATGGCAGGTACCTGCCAGTCAACGACTCATCCGGGAGAGCTGACGGCTGTCAGAGGCTGTCAGAGGCTGTCAGCATCTGAGCTGAGCGACACCTAGAGAATGGGACGGCCTCGAAGGGCGTGACGAACCCGCATCAACATCTCCTCTTCGTCAGGACTTACGGGGCTGCGCAGCCCGAACAGCCCCCCGGATGCCTTCGCGACGTCCCTGGCCAGGGCCATCAACTCGGATCGAAAAGCCTCGATCTTCTCGGTATCAGGCTCACGACCGAGAACGGTGAAGGTGTCCTCCAGCTTCTCCAGCAGCTCGGCGGGTCTCAGGCGCATGAACTGCCGAGCACTGACTTCAGCTTCACCGAGTCCCCACTCGAAGATGGCCTGATCTCCTGGCTTGACGGCGAGTTTGATCTTCATCAGGCGTGGGCTCCACTCCTTGAAGAAGACCTCTTGTTCCGCCGTGGAGATGACAAGATCTCCGAAGGCCATCAGCAAGAACACGGTGACAGGAGCCGCGGCAATGCGCTCCCACTGTTGTACTGTGAAGTCCATGATTCCGCGGTCTGGGTGGCTTCGTCGGCTGAAGAGTCGAAGTGCCATGCTACACGATGTGACTTCATCACACTGAAGGCCTGGATGGGCTCACAGACGGCGCACTCAGTGGCCTCTCAGGGATGTGGGCTTGCTCTCTCGCGTTGTAGGCTGCCCTTCAACGACGGGTAGCAAGCCACCTTGCCCACCTGGAGGCTGCCATTTCTGTCCGAGAGCGACTTCACGAACGAGGGGATGTCGATGATGTCGACATTCCCGACATCATTGCCAGGGCCGATGCCTTGCAGGTGGCGGACAGGCAGAGGAGGGAGAGGACCGCGAACGTCGAGGAGGTGTTGGATGTGGCCCGCGAGCTCGACATCGAGGACGAGTATGTCCAGGCCGCCATCGAAGAATTGCGTGCCCGACGAGCAGCGAGACCGACCCCAGCGCCTGGGGAGCCGGGCAATTCCCCAGGTTCGAGACCTCGGCCTGGCCCGGGTCGATGGGTCGTCCTGGTGGCGTTCGTGGTCGCTGCGGTCGCCGCGTGGTCCTTCCTTGTCTCGGATGAACCGGAAGTCAGACCGGCAGTGGCAGAGGTCGCTGTAGAGGAACCTCCACCCGTCGAGGGCGATGCCCAAGAGCCTGCGGTCATCGAGCCTGCGGTCATGGAGCCACCCCGGGAACCAGCCCACACGCCTGGGGAGCTGGCCGGGGCAGTGGCAGGCGACTGGATACTCGTGGCCTACCACATGCGCAGCGATGGTGGTTTCTTCGAGGTGGCCATCAGTGACGACAAGCCCTACGAC
>CAZEIY010000441.1:0-3855 GCA_964512375.1 uncultured Rickettsiales bacterium
GTAGGACACCTGCCGATGTCTCCACCGGGAGCATGCACGAGTGACTGCACCCGCCTCGGCGCCCATCGCCCTGATCGCGCTAAAGCGAGCCCAGTACTCTTGCTCCATCGCTGTGCGAATGGGATGGACGGTCGTGCTTTCGGAGGACATGTGGAACTGCTTTGACCCCGCCTTCTCGATGGGTCCGTACGACCTCCCCAGCCGGAAGTCCAGGATCCACGCGCACGGGTCCGTCAGTGTTCCATCGCCTCGATTCTCGACGGGCGAGAGTCGAACCTCGTAGCACCCGGGAGGGGCGTTTTCATGGACGGCGAACTGTGCGGTGCAGAGCCACCCCGTGGGTGAGGCCGTGTTGTCTTCACACTCGAAGGCCGCGGCCGGAACCAGGTACTCCTTCCCGAGCTTCAGCTCCTCGTAGGGCATCGCTTGGCCGCTCACAAAGACTCGGATCAACCAGGTCAAGTCGTGGACACGTGAACTCTTGGCCCACCGTGGGCTCTTCCAGTGGGGATGGGTGCCCTTTCGAAACGTCAGGTTCGCCTCTGTCTGTGTTGGCTGCAGCGTGGTCAACCACATCGCGTGACGCGGCGTGGCGTTTTGCAGACCATCCGCCTCGTAGCGAAATGCCACTCGAACGCCACGTCGGGTCATCCAGTCCTCGTACGGGTCGACCATGCGTTTTTTCAGGGAGTCGAGCTTGCGGTCGAGCGCTGCCGGAACCTGCAAGCGCGCCCGGGCCAGCTCGAGCAGCTCGGGATCGGACAGTGCCTCCACCGCATGCCGAAGAGTCAGCATGGCTTCCACGTCTCGAACAGGAGGCTCAAAACTCGAACTGAGCACGAGAAAAGCGGACGCGATCCCCACAGCCGTCTTCGTTCCCGAGTGGAGAGCGTCCCGCACAGCAGCCTGATCCCCGCCGATCAGTGCCTCCAGGAGAGCTCGTTCCGCAGCTGGGACGGCCGGCAACTCCCCAGGGCCCTGTGCCTGCAGCTCTTTGAGTAGCAGCCAGGGTTCGAGCCGCTCAGGGGCCACAGCAATCGCGAGGTGAGCAGAGCTCGTCGCGGCTTGCAGCTGGCCGGCGGCGGCGTGGAGATTGGCGTTGTGGATGTGGTCTTCGCCGCTGCTGGCGTCCAGAATCAACCCACCCGCTCGCTCGACCCTCTGGATCAACTGAACCAGAGTATCGAGACGCTCGCGGACGGCCAGGAACTCCCCATCCCTGACCAGCGCGGCCTCAAGAGCCGCACGCTCTCCTTGCTCGTCGCCGGTGCTTTGATGCCGGAGCGCCTCGCCATACCGTGCCAGGGCGCTCAGGTCCTTCGAACCACTCTTGCCGACCTGCTTGCGTTGGATGACGGACAGTGCCGCACCCACTTGATTCAACAGGGCGCCGACGAGCTGTTGCTGCAGCTCGAAATAGCTGTCCAGGGCGCCTGAAACGGTGACGGCCGTGACGATCTCCGCGCTCTCGACATCGACCAGTCGGGCATCGATCCGCAAGGAACTCTTCATCAGCACAAAGTCGCCTACAACCAGGTAGGACGCTGTCAGACCCCGGCCGATGAGGGTAGCCGTCTTCGTGTCGAAGTATGAATTCTCCTGGAGTCCGATTTCGGACAGGACCTGCAAGAGCTGACTACGGTCGACCATCGTCAAGTTGTCGGCGAGAGCCAGATCTGTGGCAAGCATGTCGGCGATTGCTCGTCCGAGATCGGCGAACTCCGGCGTGGCAGTGCTGCCCGAGAAATCCGTTACTGCGATCCGAACTGCTGGCGCTGCAGAGGCGTCAAGGGGCACCAGCAGGACCACGAGCGAGCAGGCCACCATGATGTGAAGTAGCAGCCGTGACGAAGACGAGCCGATAGCACTCGATGAGATCCCGCGCTTGGCTTGTCGTGCTGACCCTGTTGCTGGCGCTGCCATCCGTTGTGCTACCTACCCGGGCTGCCGATCCTGGGCTCGCCCCCGCTGTCGCTGCAAGCCATCAACACAGCGAAGGCTGCGGCTGTGATCAGGGCGTCGAAAGAGCGAGTCTTCACCAGGCCCTCCAAGCCCTCAGTCGTTCCGTTGCAAGCCTATTCTACCTCCCAGCGCTGCGGACCTGGCCTTTCTCGGGGTCGGGCACTCCAGGAGGGGGAGACCTGTCAGAGTTCGCTGCCCTGCGTCGGGGCTCTTCGCTAGGATGATCGCGTGCGCTGTTCCTGCCCAGCACCGCTGCTCATCCTGGCTCTGCTCATCGCATTGCTTGCGAGTTGCAGGGGAGACGACGACTTCCAGCCCCCGACGCCCTACGAGGGCGACGAGGCTGGCGAGTGTACCGACCGCGCCGACAACGACCAGGACGGCCTGTTCGACTGTGCAGATGAAGGCTGCCAGGGCTCACCGGACTGCGCTGGCACCGGTGACGACGACGACGACGACTCTGCTGGTGACGACGACCACTCCGGCGATGACGATGACCAGTCCCTCGCCTACCAGCTGTTCGAAGAAACGGTGCTTCCAGCACTGCTGGAAGACTGCGCACAGTGTCACCTCGGTGACCGCTTCGGCTTTGCCTCCCTGCAGCACCCCGACGATCCCTTCCCCGGAGCCTTCCCCATCGAGGTGGTCGTGCAGGCCAACTACCGCACCTTCCGGAACCTGATCTCAATCGACAGCCCCACGAACTCCCGCCTGCTCGCCAAGGTGCTTCCCGAAGAGTCGTCGCAGGCGATACAGCACGCCGGAGGGCCCCTGCTGGAGCCAGGCGACGCTCTCCACTCCACCCTGCTCGACTGGATCCTCGCCGAGAAGTCAGAGCGGTGTCCGGACTGTGGCACCGAGACACCACGCCAGTACCTCGCCTATGTAGACGCCCCCAACCTGTACTGGGCGCTCGATCGAGAGCCGGTTCGCAGCGACCGCGGCGTGCGCGATGGCAGCGCCCGGATCATGCTGCAGTCCATCGATCCTGCGACCTTCCAGCCCGAGGGCGAGCCCATCGACTTCCTCGACGGCGCCTTGTGCAACGAGGCCGGGGAGTGCGACTTCGGTCACCTCGCCATCAACCACGCTGGAGACCGCATGGTCTTCGAATGCCGGCTTCCGGTGCAGCCTGGGGACGACTGGGTCAACGACACGAGCTGGAACCTGTGCAGCGCCGGTATCGGGGAAGACGGCAGGGCGGTGGACGCCGGATTCCTGATGCCGCCCGAGCGACGGCACCGGGGTCGTACCTTTGCGCGGGGTTCTCCCTTCGGCCTGTACACCGAGAGCGGGTTGCCCCTCAAGGGTGTCTGGGATCACCACTTTCGGGTGCGCAAGAGCGACGACAGGACACCGACATTCTCGCCTGACGATCAGCGCATCTACCTGTCCAGCCGCGGTCCCGACCCCCGCAGCGGCCAACGGGGGACCCGCACGTACCACGGCTTCGAGTTCGTCAACAACATCATCTCTGTCGCAAACGACGGCAGCGATCCGCGCAGCATTTACACAAACGAGGGAGGCACGGCCGACTTCCCGTTCTTTCTTAATGATGGGCTGCTCGGCATCCATGCCTGGAATCTCGAGCGCATGGACCGCCACCTGTACATCCGCAGTTCGCCGGACGGGATGATGGAAATGCCGCCCCTGTTCGGCCGGCAGCAGGGTGCCAACATGTGGGGCAAGGCCACCCAACTTGCCAACGGTAGCTTGCTGGGTATGACCGGACGAAGGCGCGGCTCCGTCGAGCTGTGGCAACCCTTCCTGTCCGACCACACCCTGGGCACTGGCATCGAAGAGGGGCTGACCAGCTTTGCCCTGCTCGACCCCGAGACGGACACGCTCGAGCCCCACTTCGCCTACTGCAGTGAACCTCCGGACGGCATCAAC
>CAZEIY010000442.1:0-3848 GCA_964512375.1 uncultured Rickettsiales bacterium
ATCGCCATGGTGCCCAATGAGAAGTCTTCAGCCCAGAGAATCGCGAACAGGAAGAGCAGGGCGAAGCCGTTGACCGGAGTGATGGCGAGGTTGAGGGCGAGCTCTCCGGCGACCGAAAAGTCGACAGGGTCGCCGAAGTCCTGGCCGAGCTGGGTCTCGCTCATGTTGCCGCCGATGACCTCCATCGCCTTGATGGCCGCATTGGCGGCCAGACCATGCGCTGCCCCAAAGATCAGTACGGCATAGAGGAGGCCTCGCCCCCGAAGCTTGCGGAACTCGGCGAGACAGAGGAGCACAAAGCTCACCCTGCGCACGGGCGCGGAGCTCATCGGATTTGCTCCGAATCAGAGCCTGCCGTCAGTCGAAGGAAGGCGGATTCCAGGTCCTCGCCATCTTCAACAAGCTCCGCTGTCGTGCCTTCTGCGATCTTCCGCCCGTTCTGGATGATGCCAATGCGGGTGCACAGCTTGTCGAGCTCAGAGAGGACGTGGGAGGACACAAAGACGGTCAGACCTTCTTCGTCCCGCAGCCTCAAGATGAGCTCTCGCACCTCCTTGATGCCCTTCGGGTCAAGGCCGTTGCTGGGTTCGTCGAGGAGTAGGAGGCCGGGAGAGTTGAGCAGGGCTTGGGCGATGCCCAGGCGCTGCTTCATGCCCAGGGAGTAGGTGCGTACAAGATCGCTCGAGCGATCACGAAGTCGCACCAGTCCGAGCAAATAGTCGAGACGTTCGTCGTCACAGCCCCCGGTGTAGGAAGCGAAGATTCGCAGGTTCTCGATCCCAGAGAGATACGGATAGAAGCGCGGGCCCTCTACGATCCCGCCCAGGCGAGCTCGTCCGGCAATGGGGTCGTGTTCGCCGAAGATCCGGACATCGCCGGCATCTCTGGCGATCAACCCGAGAATCATGCGCATTGTCGTTGTCTTGCCAGCTCCGTTGGGACCGAGGAAGCCGTAGATGTCACCGGTTGCAACGCGCAGGTCGAGGCCGTGAACGACCACGTGCGAACCATACGAACGGGTCAGGTCGCTCGTCTCGAGGGCCCAGGCGGGGGAGGCTTCAGTCACGCAGGTAGGGGTAGCCGTCGGGCTTCACGGCGAGGACGTTACAGGTGGCACGGCGGACGACGGTCTCAGCCGTGGAGCCCACGAAGAAGTCCTTGATGCTGGTGCGGCCATGCGTACCCATGACGATCAGGTCGATCTGGGCATCTGCCGCCGCAGCCAGGATCTCAGAGGCTGGGTCGCCCGTACCGACGCGAACATGAAGCTTCTCTCGGTTCATCTCGGGTAGACCGGTCTCTCTCTCGACCTCTGCAGCGACCGAGAGATAGCTCTCGAGGCTGCGTTGCTCGGAATCTTCGAGGATGCCGATCTCTTCGTTTGCGCTCTCGTTGTGCTGCCAGGTCTTTGCATCAGGCCGGTTGTCCTCGACGTAGAGGAGATAGAGGTCAGCATCGAAGCGAAGAGCGAATGTGATCGCGAGGCCCAGAGCCTTGCGGGCGCACCTCGAAAGGTCGGTTGGGACGAGGATGTGTTTGAAGGCGTACACGCGACTACTCTCCAGGTTGTGACGTCGAGACCGGCTGGCTGACCCTAGTTAACACCGCTGTTGGTCTGGGGCTAGGGTAAGACGCTCGTTTCTGCTGGTGAATCCTGCTCCACCAGCTCCGAAAGCCCCAATACGCTCTGAAGTAGGAGCTGATTCAAGCCACTCGTGCTCTGGGGCGCCCAGTTCAATTGCTCGGTTTGCTGGGGACGCCAGGCTGTGTTGGGGGGATTTCCCCACAGCCGGGTACTCCTAGCCACACCACGTGTGGCCTCGGCAACCAGTCTCAGAGCGCACTGTTGCCCTCCGGCTCCAAGGCTATGGTCGTCTCGTGCCTGCACCCTAAGGTACTGGCAGGGCAGCTTGTCAATCCATTCGATGGGCTCGCGAAGGCTCCAGAACAGATCGGCATCGCTTGCCATAGCTGTCCGAGCGGCGGGAGGTAGGGGGCCACCGCGAAGAATTTCGTGTCGGCTCGCCGGTCCCTCCCAGTCCAACAGGAATTTCGTGCCAAGGCGATCACCCTCTCGCGCCAGGCAGGGGACAGCCAGGCAAAGTCCGCTTGAGAAGCTGAGCACTCCGACTCGCTGGCGGTCGATACGGCGCAGTGTATGTACGAAGTCGAGGACGGCGCGGAGAGAGTCCTGCCCCTCAGCACCACAGAAGTCGTCGTGGCCCCAGGATTGCCCTCTACCGACAGGATCGAAGTGAACGCTACGGATTCCGTTCAGCGCCAGCTCATCAGCGCTGAGCAGATAGCGTCGGTGGCAGAATATCTTTCCGCTCAGGTCTCGCCCGGGAACCAACACCACAGCGGGTCTTGGCAGATCGTCAGCCGGCTCGTGAAGGTGAGCGTGAATCCGGTACCCGGATGCGTTGGTAAGCCAGAACTCCTCGCGTCGAACCCGGGAACCGTCAAGTCGAGCCAGCAGGCCATCGAGTCGACGACGGGGCAGGGAGCGGATGAGACTGAGTCCGCGGCCAATCCGGCTGGGTACCGGCAGGCCTGCGTTCACGAGGGACTGGCCGCCTCGAGCGCCGCAGGTAGCCTCTCGTAGATCCCCTCGAAGCCGCCGTTGGAGAGGATGAGCACGATGTCACCTTTGCGACTCTCTGCCGTGAGGCGATCGATGATGTGGTCAACGCCGCCACACAAGGCCGCTTGCACTCCGTGTGACCGGGCATCGGCGACCAGACGTTCTGGATCGAAGCGCTCTTCTTCTGTGACGGAGTCCGCTCGGTGCACTGGTGCAACCAGGAGTAGCTCGGACTCGTTGAATGCAATTCCATACTCGGCCTGGAAGAAGTTTCGTCTCGTGGTGTTGGTGCGGGGCTCGAACACCGTCCAGAGGCGACGGTCGCTGCCGAAGCGGAGGCGGGTGGCGGCGATGGTGGCCTTCACGGCTGTCGGATGGTGGGCGAAGTCATCGATGAGCGTTATCCCGCGGGGCTCAGCGAAGACGGTCTGGCGGCGCTGTACGCCGCGATATGAGGCCATCGCAGCAGCGATGTCCACGGCGCTGTGGCCCAGGTTTGCCAATAGCCCGACGACTCCGCACAGATTGGCAAGGTTGTGTTCGCCGACGAGGCAGGCCCGGAACTCACCGAAGAGAGCACCTTCTCGGTGTACGGAGAAGTTCATGCCCGCCGGGTCAGCTCCGATGACTCGACCGAGCCAGGTAGCGCTGGGATGTTCCCTCGTGCTGTAGCTCTGCACCGGCCCCTTGCACCGGTCAGCGATGTCCATGACGTTCTCGCCGTCAGCACAGGCCAGCAGCACTCCATCTGCAGGGATCAGATCGACGAAAGATCGGAAAGCTTCTTTGACGTGGTCGAGGTCTCGATAGATGTCGGCGTGATCGAACTCAACGGAGGTGAGAATGGCGCTCTTGGGCCGATAGTGGACGAACTTGGGCACCTTGTCGAAGTAGGCGGTGTCGTACTCGTCGCCCTCGACGACGAAGGCAGCGCCAGTAGCGCCCACCCGGTAGTTGCGCCCAAAGTTCTCGAGAACTCCGCCGACCAGAAAGCCCGGGTCGGTACCGAGCTCATGGAGTAGATGAGCCAGCAGCGAGCAGGTGGTGGTCTTGCCGTGGGTACCCGCGACAACGACAGGGTGGCGGTGCTTGAGGAAGAGCTCGCTGATCGTCTCGGGAAAGGACGCGTAGGAGAGGTCTCGCTCGCGTACGGCGACCGCCTCGTCGTTATCCCTGCGGATCACGTTGCCGACGACAACCAGATCTGGATTGTGGTCGAGATTCTCTGCGCGGTACCCGTCCATCAGCTCGATGCCAGCCTTCT